>JAPULC010000191.1 GCA_027295305.1 Gammaproteobacteria bacterium | reverse complement strand
GCTGCGGCTTGACGTCGAGCGTGTGGGCTACGCCGTTGACGTGAAGGGTGATGGGCTGCCTGGGCTCCCCCGCCATCGCTTGCTCTCTTCGTCTCGGGTGAAAGGCGCTAGGGTGCAGGCTCGTCCCGAACGGGTCAAGGGTGGGCCCGCGCCCCTGCGGGATCTCCCTCTGGGGAGAAGGGTGGTCGGTCGAATGAAAGACCGGATATTCCGGAAATTATTCCGGAACTGTTCCGAGATTACCGACGATGGATGTCCCGGAACAAGGTTCCCCGCCAGGATCTTCGGATTGGTATCAGGTCGTCGCTGGACGCGCGAGTCGGTTGAGCATGGGGACGACAATGGCAAACGAGATCACATGCATCACCATGAGTATCGCGATCGCCCCCGGCGTCGCACCGCCGAATGGACCGGACGTCACGCCGCTGATAGCGAGATCAGGAATGAACGAGAGCACCAGCACGATGACGGCCACGATGACAAACGTGCGATTAGGCGTCGCGCTCCACCTGCGAACGAGGGCGTAGACACCAATCGCGCCGAATGCACCGATGAACGACCAAAAAGTGATCGGCCCGGCACTGAGCGGACCAAAGGAGTCGGGTACGCCCAACGCGGGCTTCGCCAAGAACATGAGCGCGAGGTTTATGAGGGACGAAGCGACGGCTGCGACGAGCCCAATGATCCCCAGCGGCCACCCAGCGCGCGGTATCTCTGAATCGGTCATGGTTGGCAAATCTCAGCGAGCAACGTTGGGAACCCGAGCGTGGACAGTTTGCGCCCCAATCGGGGCTTTCGCATCCCACGCGCACGAATCTGACACACCAGGAACCCAACGCATATCGCCGCCCAGGACACCCATCTCCTCCCGTCCAGCAGCCCCGCCTCTTCTCTCGAATCAGTGATTTGTAGAAGATCGCAGTCCTGGGAACCTGCAAATGCTTACAGACAACGCGTTCCGAATTCGAACACCACACTGTCATCGTCGGCGGAGCTCGCGGAAATTGTGCTCAAGAGGTCGCCCGCCTCGCTGACCTCCGGTTCGGGCTCTTGAACCGTCACATCCTCGGGCGCCCCCTCATCAGGTACCCCCTCATCGGGCGCCGCATCGTCAGGTGCCCCCTCATCGGGCGCCGCATCATCAGGTTCCCCCTCATCGGGCGCCGCATCATCGGACGCGGCCTCGGGTTCACCGATGGGCTCCTCGTCCTCGCCCGGCGTCTCGCCCGGGATGTCGACGCTGACAAGATCGTTGACGGCGCCCGGCAGCTCTTCGATACCCTCGGGAGGATCGTCCGGTGAGCGGACGATGGCGATGGCGAAGACGTTGTTCTCGCCTATGTCGACCTCACCCGCGTCGTTCGCCATGTTGATGTCGCCCAGATTGACCGCACCCACCACGTATGGCGGGCTCAGGTCCCCGGTCGAAGGACCGGTCTCCACGAAGGCGGCGCCATAGTCGGTACCGCGAATGCCGATCACGGCGTACGGCGTGTCCACGCGATACGCTTGACGGTTGATGCTCCCGATGGCACCCGTGACGGTGCGAAAGCCCCCTCTTCGCAGCTGCATTCTGGCCAGATTGGCCTGGGGCTGGTCGGCCTGGTAGCGGTACTCTTCGTAGCTCATCTCGGTGTCGGGCCTCAGCGACATTCGAGCCCCATCGGTGAAGCGGATCTGCACGCGGCCACTAGCCCCCGTGC
Source organism: Gammaproteobacteria bacterium (assembly GCA_027295305.1). Taxonomy (GTDB): domain Bacteria; phylum Pseudomonadota; class Gammaproteobacteria; order Pseudomonadales; family Azotimanducaceae; genus JAPULC01. Next base: position 3,425 of record JAPULC010000191.1, on the reverse strand, counting down.
GCACAGTGTCCTGCTCGTACACCGGGGCGCGCCGGGCGAGTTCGCGGATGCTGCCATCGGGGCGTTCCGCTTCCACCTCGCCTACCGCCACGACGACCCGCCCGATGATGAGGAGGTCGCCCTCCGCCTCGCCCGCAATCACCGAAAGTGGCTGTCCCGCTAACCACGTCAACAGCCCAAACCCCAGCCAGAACGCCCAGATAGGCACAGAGCGATGTGTCTTCGAAGAGCTCATCAATTTCTTACCAACACGTTGAAGTGCAGCCGCATGTCACCTTCATCTACGCCCCCTTCGCCGGCGAGAACGCGGGCAAAGTCCAGCGCGAGGTTGAAATGCCGATTGGGCCGCCAGCGCGCACCGAGCCCGTAGCTCATCAAGGTCAGGCTCTCGTCCTCCCCGGGCAGCGTATCCTCGCGCAGTCCATAACCGGCATCTGTAAAGGCGAAAAAGTCGATCCCACTTCGATTCGCCGGCAACCACAGCTCCAGGCTCTGCTGATAACCGCTGTCGGAGGCGACTTCGCGCTCGGGGAAGCCGCGCACGGAGCGCTCGCCACCGAAACCGAACTGTTCTCCGGGGATCAGCGGCTCGTTGGCCCACTGCCCACTAAAGCGAGTGCGAAAGAGCATGTTCTTCGGCATCTTCACATCCGTGACGAGCCCGAAGCGAGCCGCGCCCCAATTGTCGTCCGCTCCGACGCGCGCGCCGGTGTATGCCTGCTGGTCGTTGTCGGCGCCCCTGGGGAGGTTGTAGACATAACCCATCGTCAACGCCACGTTGCTTCCAGGCAGCACCCACTCCGCCGTGTAGTCGAGCGCCGCAGGACGACTGCGCACCTCGCAATCCGCCTGAGGGTTGGTGAACGGACAGAGCTGGGGCTGTCCCGCGAAGTCCAGGTTGTTCTCGAACAGCCGGTCCTCGACAGACACGCGCAAGCGGTGCCGATACGCGCCACGATTCAGGAAATACTGCGTGTAGTGCACACCGGCGAAGCGACCTTGACCCGTGACGTCGAAGGCGCCGCCAACGGTGCCGGAATCCACGTCCGAGAATGTGTACAAGAAGGCCAGATCGCCGCTCAGTCGATACAACGGCCACACATAGTTCACGCCGTACTGCTGCACGTCGTCCCAGTGTCCCGGGGAGCTGGACGCGGTAAAGGTGATGACGTGGTCGCGGTTGAACAGGTTGGTGTACTGATAGCCGAGCGCCACTCGCTCATCGCCGGTGTCGTCCGAGCCGCGATTGTTGGCGTTGAGAAACACGACGTGAGGACTATGGTCCTCTACGTTCAGCACCGCATCGATGTAGTTCGGACGCTCGCTTCGTCGCATGGAGACCCCCACCCGCTTCACCGGATGGTTGTTGGCGAGGCTCAGCGCGCGTGCGAGCTCACGGGTGTTGGGGGTTTCCTCGACCACCAGCGCCGTGCGCACGCTGTTCAGCACGTTGTCCCGATCGAAGTGGCTGTTCCCCTCCACCTCGACGATGTTGAGCTTGAACGGCACCACCTCGAAACGAAAGCGGCCGGTGGTGGTGCGCTGCGGCGGAATGATCACGCGATGAAACGGCAGGCCACGCGACTGGAGGCGTTCCTCGAGGGTCTGGGCCGCGTTGCGCAGATCCAGAAAACCCTCGTGTTCACCCAGATAGGGATCGAGCATCTCTTTGAGCTCGTCCTGAGCGAACGGATGCTCGCCTTCGACGACGAACTCTTCTACCTGAAATCGGACCTCCGCCGCGGCTACAATCACGGCGCCGGTCATCGAGAGCAGGACTCGGAAGGCGATCCACAGCCAACGATTCATCAGCATCCCCCCATCGGCTCTACATCCCATTTATCCCCCGACGCCACCTTTAACACGGCTCGGGGCAACTTGCACTCTCCAGCCCGCGCCTCGCGCACTCGCGGGCACCGGGGGAAAACTGATGAGCAGGCTACCATCGGTTCACTCCAGCAGATGCCCGGCGCAACTCTTCGCGGTGCGAAATCCATCGGGGCAGCGGGCACCTGCGAAATCCGCCCCAGTCAGGTCTGCGCCCCTGAGGTCTGCTCCAGTGAGATCGGCATTCGCGAGATTGGCATCGGTGAGATTCGCATTGGTGAGCCTGGCGCTACGCAGGTTGGCCCCCTGCAGGTCCGCAACGAAGAGGCTCGCGCCCGTTAGATCGGCCAGCTCGAGCCGCGCATTGGCGAGGTTCGCCCCGTCCAGGCTGGCCAGATATAGAGCGGCCCCAGTAAGGTCGGCGTAGCTCAGATCCGCGTCGTTCAGTTGCGCCTCGCGCAAATCGGCGCGTGTGAGGCTGCGATGGGACAGATCCACGCTCCCAAGCTCTGCATGAGCAAGTGAGGCGTCGCTCAGATCACAATGGGGTTCGCTCAGAGGATCTGCGCAGGAAACCTCCTGTCTCGTTGCCGCGGCCTCTGAGAATTCCAGGTAGCTTCGAGGATCCGCTGGGATGCGCAACATCAGCTCGCCATCGACGCGATACTCCACGAAACCAAGCGCCATGAAATCGGGCACTTCCAGATCTATCGAGTTGGAATACGCAGACAGCTGTTTCTCATCCACCAGGGCTCCGGTGTTTGCGTCGAGCAATGCCACCCACGCATCCGCAGGCAATGTGCCGTCATCGGTGGAATGTGCGATCACCAAAGATTCACCTCGAGTGAGAGTGTGGTTCTCCTTGGAATATTCGATGCCGAGGGTGACCGTGTTTGAAGCGGTGGCTGACTGTGCAAATATCCACATCAAAATGATGCCCGCCCCAATCATGATGAGCGCGGATTTGTCCTCGAGATAGGCCCTACGCCCCATGAAGGTCTTCTGCTCCCGCACATTTACCCCGACAATCATGTCAGCCCTTCTCCGTGAGCTCGAACACGCCGTCCCAGTCCGGCGGCGGCGGCGTTGCACAATAAAGACGACAGCGCTCGAGATAGGTGATGCTCGGTCCATCCTCCGGGGCATGCTCGAGGGTGTGCTCGAAGGCATGGATGGCCGCGTGCCAATCACGCTTGCGATAGTGCTTCAGAGCAGTGTTGTAGCGCGCTAGAAGCTCTGCGGCCGCCGCGTCCAGCTCTCCCTTGCGATCGAGCAGCTCATAGACGTTGTTAGCCTCGGTTCTTCCCACCACCCGAATGCGGTCGAGCTCCCGCACCTCGAACAGATCACGGGTCACATCACAGACGTGATCGCTGATCATGATCCGAGTGCCGTACATCTTGTTGGCGCCTTCGAGCCGCGAGGCCAAATTCACCGCATCGCCCATGATCGTGTAATCCATTCGTTGGGCCGAGCCCAGATTACCCACCACCATATCCCCGGTGTTGACTCCGATACGCACGTGCACGATGGGGCGTCCTTCTGCCGCGAGCTTTGCTCTGTAACCCACCAGGTTCGTCTGCATGTCGATGGCGGCG
>JAPULC010000190.1 GCA_027295305.1 Gammaproteobacteria bacterium | reverse complement strand
GCTGCTGGACGCCCGCGCTCTCGTGCTCCACCTGGACAATGTATTGGTTGGCTTGCGCTTGCTCGCTCTGGGCCAGGTCTTCGGGGAAAACCACCTCCCCCACCGGGACGTTCTCCGCATCGCAACGCGCTTCCCACTCCTGTGTGGTGTACTTGCGGAACGTTTCCTCCACCAGCCGCACCTGGTCCTCGGCGTACTTCGCGGTCTCAGGATCCGTGGGATCCCAGTTGGGATCGTCGCGGTGCATGAATTCCGTCTCGAGGGCGCGTCTCGCTCTGGCACGCAGAGGACGCGACAGCGCGCCGATGAACACGGCGCCGTCGCGTGACTGAAACGCGCGATAGAAAATATTCCCGACACCCACACGTCCCATGCCGCGCGCCTGTTGCATTGCGTCGAATCCTTCGTGTTCGGCGCGCGCCTCGCGCATCCGTTCGACGGCCGGTGTGCGCGCGCGCTCGTCGGCGGGGGGATTCGATGAGGTCCTTCCCGCCTGCACTGCGAGCGCGGTCACGAGTTGACTCGTCTCGATGCGCTGTCCCTTCCCTGTGCGCTTCCGGTAGAAGAGTCCGGTCGAGACCCCAAGCGCCGCGATGATCCCGGCCGTCCGCGCAGGGGCCTGAGTGGAACGAATCGCTGCCGGTGCACGGTCCTCCAAGCGTTTGTTCTCCGACGCCATGAGCCCAGTGAACGCCTGCATCACGAGATCGTTTCCGACGCGATTCGCCCAGGGCCCCTTCGTACCGAAGGCACTGAGCTCAACGTACACGACGCTTTCGTTTTGCTTGCGAACAGCTTCGTAGTCGACACCGAGCGATTCGAGAGTCCCCCGCGAGAGTGAGGTGACTACGACATCGGCGCGCTTCGCGAGCTTGCGAATGATCTCACGGCCGGCTTCGGTCTCGACATCCACGACCACCGATTTCTTCCCGCGGTTGAGGGATTGAAACAGCTTCGACTCCCCGGGCGCGTAGGCACTGTACTCGCGCAATGGGTCGCCTTGCGGGCGTTCGAGCTTGATTACCTCCGCCCCCTGATCGGCGACGATCTGCCCTGCAAACGCCCCCGCAAGATCTTCGGCCAACTCGAGCACGCGCACACCGTTCAACGGACCCTCGACCATGACTCAGTCTCCCCTGATGACGCCGCCGGCTTTGAGCGCGTCGATGTCCGCATCGGTATAGCCAATGGAGCGCAAGACGTCCTCGGTGTCTCGCCCCAAGGGAGGCGACGCCCTGATGGGGTCGAGTGGCGACTCGGAGAACTTCAGAAGCGAGCCGACCTGACTCTGGGGCCCGGTCACGTCGTGTTCGAATCGCGTCACGAGATCGTTGGCAAGGACCTGCTCGTCACGTTCCATCTCTTCAGCAAAATTAACCGGGCTCGCCGGCACGTCGCCTGCGTTCAGACGCGCCATCCACTCGTCGTTGGTGTGAAGCGCAAAGCGGGCCGACAATCCCTTCGGATCGGCCGCGCCCAATATCTCGATCGCCTTGGCGCGTTCTCCATCGCTCCGCGCCGCCACCACCAATGCGCCGTCCTTCGTGAGATAGGCGCGATAAAACGCGTCCGGGTGGTGAAGCCCCGACTCACGGATCTCCGCCAATTCCGCGAAGGTTGCCCCTTCCCTTCGACGTTGGCGGCGCTTTTCACGCAACGGATTACGTACCGCGCGATCGGCGAGCGCGTGCTCCATCACCTCGTCGGCCTGAATGTTGAGGGCCGTGGCAAAGAGCGAACACTCCACGAGCTGCCCCTCGCCCGTGCACTCGCGATGATAGAGAGCCGTAACCACCGCATCGGCCAGCACCATGCCCGTGCTGTAGTCTGCGATTGCAGTGGATGAGATGGTCTGGGGCGTGCCGTCTTCGCGGCGTTTTCCTTCCCCCGCCATCAGTCCAGTGACCGCTTGCACCACGCCGTCATAGCCCGGACGCATCGCCCAGGGTCCGCGACGGCCGAACGCGGTGAGATCGACGTACACGAGGTCGGGCTTGATCGCCGACAGAGATTCGTAATCGACGTGGAATTTCTTCGGTACGTCCGGCCGGTAGTTGATCAGCACGACGTCCATGTCCTCGACCAGCCGATTCACGATCTCCGTGGCCGCCGGATCGTCGAGACTGAGCGTAATGCAACGTTTGCCCCGATTGAGACATTGATAGGTCTTCGATTCCGTGGGGGCGAACAGCGCCTGCAGACGCCACGACTCACCCGCCGGCGGTTCCACCTTGAGCACGTCTGCGCCGAGATCCGCGAGGATCTGCCCGCCGAACGGCGCTGCAATGATCTGAGAAAACTCTAATACCTTGACCCCATCGAGCGGTCCGCTCATTTGGATTGCTCCCGCTCGATTCAGTCGGTGATTGCCTGGTAGGTGACCGCCCGAAGCTCACGCCGAAACGGATAGGTTCCCGATGGCATGAGCTGGGTGAGGAAGATCAGGCTCAGCTCGTCCTCCGGCGAGACGAAAAACGCGGTGGATGCCGCCCCGCCCCAGTAATACTCTCCCGGAGTGCCGATGATCTGCGCCACCGTTGGATCGAGCAGCACCGCAAAGCCGAGACCGAATCCGATCCCGTCCATGCGTGTCTCGGTGAATTGCGGTTGCCCCATTGCCGCGAGGTCGCAACCGTTAGGCAAATGGTTGTCCGTCATGAATTCCAGCGTGCGCACCCCCAGAATGCGCACACCGTCGAGCTCACCTTCGCCTGTGAGCATTTTGCAGAAACGCATGTAGTCGTCGGCGCTCGACACCAATCCGCCGGCACCGGAGAAGTACTTGCGTGGCGTGAGATAGGCGCTGTCCTTGGGCGCATCCGACAGCGCATAGCCGTCGCCCTCGCGGCGATAGCATGCAGCGAAGCGATCCGCCTGGTCCTTCCGGACCTGAAATCCGGTATCGCGCATGCCCAGCGGTTCGAAGATCCGGTCCTTCAAGAACTGGTCGAAGCTCTGACCCGACAGGACCTCGCACAGGTAGCCCACCACGTCGGTTGAGATGCCGTAGTTCCACTCGGAACCCGGGTCGCAATAAAGGGGCAGCTCCCCGACTTTCTCGATCATGTCCGCGAGGGTCCCATCGGAGCGCGAGCCACGAAGCTCTGCCTTCTGATAGAGCTCGGAGACTGGATGCTGGCGTCCGCCCCCGATCAGGCCGGAGGTATGCATCAGCACGTCACGTACCGTCATCTCGCGCTCCGGCGGCCGCGTCTGATACTCCTCCGCCGTTCCGCGCGCAAACACTTCGAGCCCTTCGAACTCGGGGATGTACTTCGACGCTGGATCGTCCAGCTGAAACAATCCTTCTTCATAGAGCGTCATGAGCGCAACGCTGGCGATGGGCTTGGTCATGGAGTAGATGCGAAAGATCGTGTCGTCGGTCATCGCCTTACCGGCTTCGACATCCATCCGGCCCACGGTCTCGTAGAACACCACCTGACCGCCTCGTGCGATCAACGTGATGGCACCCGGAATCTTGCCGTCGTCCACATAACCGTGCACGAGACGCGATACGTTCTCGAGACGTTTGGACGACATGCCGACCTCTTCAGGCCGGGCCTCGATGCGAGATTCGATGACGGCGACTTCTGCCATGGTGCCTCCCCTTCCCGTGGGCAATGTCGAGCGGACTATTGTTTCGACACCAAGCGGCGCTTGTCCAGCGAAACTGAATGCCAGCATGGCCCTGTAATGATTAACATCAAGTCTTGAGGACCGAAACGGAGAGCGGCATGTGGCAGCGTGGAATCTGGCGAGGGCTCGCGTTGGTCGCGATCCTGCCGCTTGGAGCCTGGGCAGCGGAGCCGTACGTCCCCGAGGTGCTCGAGCCGTGGCGTGAATGGGTGCTCCATCGCCACAAGGATCACGACTGCCCGACATCTCACGCGACACCGAAACGTAGCTGTCTGTGGACCTCCCAGCTGTCGTTACGTGTCGATGAGGACGGCGGAAGCTTCGTGCAACGCAGCACCAGCTTCTCGACACTTGCACTTCAAATTCCCGGCGACCCGTCGAACTGGCCCCTGGAGGTGAGCGTCGACGGCGAGCCCGCCGTGGTAACGCGCAGCGGGGGCTGGCCGAGCGTGCGCCTCGAACCCGGTGAGCACGTCATAGAAGGGAGCTTTCGCTGGCAGGAGCGACCCGAGGAGCTTGCCGTTCCCGTCGAGCATGGTCTCTTGGATCTACACCTGGGTGGCGAACGCGTGACGCGTCCGCAGTCCGACGCGGGGCGTCTGTATCTCGGGGAGCGTGCTCGCGAGGCCGAAGCTCAGGTAGAGGACCGGTTGCTGGTGCGTGCCTATCGGCGCATCGACGACAGCAACCCGTTCAAAATGACGACACACCTCGATATCGAGGTGGCCGGAAGTGCGCGGGAGATCACCCTAGGGCGAGCCGAACTCGAGGGTTTCCTGAACGTTCGTCTCACGAGCCCGCTCCCGGCACGCATCGAAGCGAACGGCAACCTGCGACTATTCGTCGAGCCGGGCACGTGGCAGATAGAGCTGGAATCACGCTACCCGGGGCCCATCAATGAGTTGAGAGCGTCCGCTACCACGGATAACTGGCCCGACCAGGAAGTGTGGGTCTATGTGGCCGATCGTGCCCAGCGCGTCGCAAGCGTGCAGGGCGTGAACCCAATCGATGCAAGTCAAACCGGCCTGCCCAATGCCTGGCGCAACTTCCCCGCGTATCTCATGAGCCCCGATTCCACGCTGACCCTCGTCGAGGAGCAGCGTGGCGACGAATCGCCAGCGCCGGATCGGTTCCGACTGCAGCGGGATCTGTGGCTCGACTTCGAAGGTGAGGGCTTCACCGTGCGCGACCGCCTGACGGGCGCGTTGAGTCGCGCCCGAAGAATTCAGTCGCAAACGACTCCAGGGCGCGTGGAACTGAATGGCACCCCCGTGCTCGTGACACAACTCACACCCGACGATCCCGCCGGCGTGCAGCTTCCGCAAGGCAGAGTGCAGCTCATGGCCGTGAGTCAGATTTCCGATTCCAGCACCCTCGAGGCTGTCGGATGGGATATCGACGTTCAGCAACTGAGCGGCACGCTGCATCTGCCTCCCGGATGGGAGCTTCTCGGCACCTCGGGTGTGGACTTCGCGAGCGGGGCCTGGATACAGCGATGGTCGCTGTGGGATGTGTTCCTGGCTCTGCTGCTCACGGTCGCCACCGTGCGATTGCTCGGCAAGGTGCCGGGAGCCGTGATTTTCGTCGCCCTCGTGATCGGCTATCACGTCGACGATGCCCCGGTGATTATCTGGCTGTTCGCCGTCGCCGCCCTCGCCTTGCTGCGCGTGCTCCCGGAGGGAGTGCTGAGACGCGTGACCCGCCTCACCTATGTCGCGGTGATGGTGCTCGCGGCCTTCACGGTGCTCATATTCGCCATCGATCGTGTGCGCATTGCGATCTATCCGCAGCTCGAGCAACCCTTTCGCCAAGTGATCGCGGGCACGCCGGCGCAGGCTCGCATCGAAGCCGACGGCCTGAGCCGCCGAGTCCAGCCAGCGGCAATGGAAGAAATCGCAGTCACCGCCGAGGCACCTGCGCTTCGGGGTTCGTTCGACGAACGACGGCGCAGTGGCGCCATTTCCGAGTATCTCTCGAAACGCGCCACCGATTACTGCCGCATCGACTCCGGCGCGAACGTTCAAACCGGACCCGGCGAACCGCGCTGGACATGGAAGAGCATACAGCTCACCTGGAGCGGGCCCGTCAAAGCGGGCCAGCCTTTCAAGCTTCATCTACTGCCACCCAGCGTGATGAGGCCGCTCTACGTGCTGATGGCGGTCCTGTTCGGGATGCTCCTCGTCTGGTTCGTCATCGAGCTGGTTCCGCATGAGGATCGTCCGGGCTGGTTGCGACGCCTGGGCGGGATCGCAACCACAGCGCTGGTGCTCGCGCTGCTGCATGTCCCAACACCCGCTCACGCCGCCCCCGAGCTGGTGATCGATCCCAGTCTCCTGCGGGAGCTGGAGATGAGACTGACGGCGCCGCCGGAATGTCTGCCGAATTGCGCAAGCCTCGAGCGCGCTCATGTGGAGCTCACCGCGGATCGACTTCGCATACAGCTCGCAATTCACGCCGCCGAGCGCGTCTCGGTGCCACTCCCCGCGGGAGCACCGAGCTGGCAG
>JAPULC010000019.1 GCA_027295305.1 Gammaproteobacteria bacterium | reverse complement strand
CCTTCCGCGAAATACGGCTCACCGCCTGCCGCCGATAGATCCTCGAATGGCAGAATCGCGATGGCCGGGGCGGGGGCCGATTCCAGCACCGGCCGCAGCACCACCAGGCCCACGGCGATGATCACACCGAGCCCGGCGACCATGAGTTTACGCCCACGGATTACGCCGGATAGCGAGCGCTCGGGCAGCGGGGATGGAGTCTTGAGCAGACGATAGCCGCTTTTTGGCACCGTTTGGATATAGGCAGGTGAGTCTCGCGGATCGCCGAGTGCGCTCCGCAACTCGGAGATACACCGCGTGAGAACCTCCTCGGTGACCACGGTACCCGCCCAGACGGTGTCCAGCAGCACTGTGCGCGTCACCACCTCCCGCGGCGCACCCGCGAGAAGCTCGAGCACCGCCATCACCTTCGGCTCGATCCGCACCTCGCCGTGAGGACCCACGATCACGCGTCGGTCAGGGTGGACCTCGAATTCACCGATTCGAAAGCCCCCTCGAAAGTCGGGCTGATGGGTCGTCATGCGTTGAGTTCTACTTCCCGGCCGGATGATAGCACTGCCCTAAAGCGTTGGATCGCGAAGGCGGTCCGAGGTTCTCCCACAACCATCGAAAACCAGGAAATTTGGGTTTTCCTCAGCATTCCTCAGCTTTTCTCACGGCTTCCTGCGCGTTACAGAATGTAGAAATCTGCAAATCCTCAGGTAGCTCCCCGGCCCGTGCGAACAATGGATAACCCACGATTGGAGCCGGAGTCAGCTTGTGAACAGTCGATGGGCTTTGATAGTCGCCGGCGTGGGCGCATTGATCTGGGAATACGCGAGCGCGGGTGCGGGGCTGCCGACGGTGGACACGCAACTCGCCCACGGTGAGTTCGAGAGTATTCTCTATGCCGTACAGAGCGCCGGGAGGCAATACCACGAGCCATCGAGACGCACCGATCGCGAATACGTCGGCGGTATCCTGAAAAACAACGATGGCAGGTATCGCTACACTGCTGGCCATGCCGAATCGCGAGACGACGCCGTGAGCTTTCGCGTCAGCGTCCAGTCCGGATACCGCCTCGTCGCCTTCTGGCACACCCATGGTCGCCCCGGGCGGGCCCGGGAGTTGTTTTCAGCAAAGGACGCCAACCTGGTCACAGAGCAGGGCCTGCCGTTCTATCTCATCACGCCTACAGGGCGCATCCGGGTGCTGGAGCCCGGCCGGATTCGACCGGTTCGAACACGCCAATCGCTGTATGGGCGGTGTGGGGCCGCCGCCGGCGTGATCGTGGGCCGCATCAGGTGAGGCTATCGCACCCTGCCCCGGAAGCAGTTTCCGGCGGAAACTGACTTCTTGTCCAGAAATTCGCCTTCGCTCCCAAAACCCTTGCTTTTGCTGCGTGTTACTCCGCAAAGAGCGGGTTTTGCTTACGGCAGCCGCAGTGGCTGCCGCGGCATCCCATGCCCCGGAGGTAGTTTCCGATGGAAGCTACCTCAGCTGCGGTTACGCGACACTCTTCATGTCGTATCAGGAATCCACTGGTATCATTAGACATGAGCCTGGAGCGTGTAGCGTGAGCACCGCGGATGAGCGAAATACACCCGAACGCGCCGGCAGAGCCAGGAGAGGAGGGGGCCAGCACGGGGGCCGCTAACCTCCTCGACGGCGCTCAGGTCCGGACCGATGACATAGCTGCGCAAACAGCGCAGAAGGAGGCTGCGTTAATAGAGCAGGAGCAATCTGCGCTCGCACGCCTGTTACCGTTCGTTTTCGCACGCCGCTTCGGGGTCGCCATCGTCGACCCCTGCAACGACGAAGGCCTGACCGAGGTGGTCCATCGCACCAACGCGACTGCAACCGCATTGCTGGAGGTGCGACGCTTTGCGGGTAGCCGGCTGAAGCTCAGTATTGTCGATGACGAGGCATTCGAGACCTTGATTGCGTCTACGTATGCCCGGGACTCCTCCGAGGCACGTCAGATGGTGGAGGATCTGGGGGATGAGATGGACCTCGCGAGCCTTGCGGAATCGGTGCCCGAGACGGAGGATCTGCTCGAGCAGGAAGACGATGCGCCCATCATTCGGCTGATCAATGCACTGTTGGCGGAAGCAGTGCGCGAGAGCGCCTCTGACATCCACATCGAGACCTTCGAGAAAAATCTGGTGGTGCGCTTCCGGGTGGACGGCATTTTGCGCGAGATCGTCCAGCCAAAGCGGGCGCTGGCACCGCTGTTGGTATCGCGAATCAAGGTGATGGCGAAACTCGACATCGCCGAGAAGCGTATCCCTCAGGACGGGCGGATCTCGCTGCGGGTGGCCGGGCGCGAGGTCGACGTTCGCGTCTCGACCATGCCCTCGAGCAGCGGCGAGCGTGTGGTCCTGCGGCTGCTCGACAAACATGCGGGACGCCTCCAGCTCGATTCGCTCGGGATGGACGCCGGGTCGCTGGCGCACATGCGCGAGCTGCTGGTGAAACCTCACGGAATCCTGCTCGTCACCGGTCCCACGGGTTCCGGGAAGACCACGACGCTCTACGCCAGCATGAAGGAGCTGGACTGCGACGCCATCAACATTCTCACCATCGAAGATCCAATCGAATACAACCTTCCGGGAATCGGCCAGACCCAGGTCAACCTGAAGGCCGACATGACCTTCGCACGCGGGCTTCGCGCCATTCTTCGCCAGGACCCCGATGTCGAGATGGTGGGCGAGATTCGCGACCTCGAGACGGCGGACATCGCGGTCCAGTCGAGCCTCACGGGGCATCTGGTGCTCTCGACGCTACATACCAATACGGCGGTAGGGTGCGTCACCCGACTGGACGACATGGGCATCGAGCCGTTTCTACTCTCGTCGAGCCTGATCGGTGTCGTGGCGCAGCGATTGGTGCGGGTGCTATGTCCCTCCTGCCGGGAGCGATATCAGGCAGAGAACTCGGAGTGTGAATTCCTCGGCGTCGATGCAACCCAGCCGCCAATGCTCTTCCGAGGTGTGGGGTGCACCGACTGCGCCCATTCCGGATATCGCGGCCGTACGGGCATCTATGAGATCGTGATGGTGGACGATGCCATGCGTCAGCTGATCCACGAGCGCGTAGGAGAGCAGGAACTCACCCGCCATGCCCGAAAGACCACCCCCGGCATTCGCGAGGATGGCCGCCGGAAGGTGCTGGCAGGGGTCACCAGCGTCGCGGAAGTCCTGCGCGTCACCCGCGAGGACTGATCTTGGCAGCTTACGATTTCGTTGCGCTGGACGAGCGAGGCCGCGAGCAGAATGGCGTCCTCGAAGCCGATAGCGTTCGCCAGATTCGCCAGATCCTGCGTGATCGGGGCTGGGCGCCCCTGAAGGTCGATCCGGCAGTGGAGCGTCATCGCAGGCGCGGTCTGTCGCTGGAGTTGCCCCGAGGCTCACTATCGAGCGGGGATTTGGCGCTGGTAACCCGCCAGCTTGCGACACTCATTCAGGCAGGGCTGCCGGTGGAGGAAGCGTTGCAGGGCGTCTCGGAACAAGCAGAGAAAAGCCGCTTACGCAGTATGCTGCTTGCCGTCCGTGCCAAGGTGCTCGAGGGACACTCCTTGGCGGCAAGCCTCGGCGAGTTCCCTGGCGCATTCCCGCATCTTTATCGATCTACCGTCTCTGCGGGGGAGCACTCGGGTCATCTCGATCTGGTGCTGCAGAATCTTGCCGATTACACCGAGCGCAGACAGGAATCGCGGCAGAACGTCCAGATGGCACTGTTTTACCCCATAGCTCTGTTCGTCGTTGCCGTACTGATCGTCTCGGGACTCCTCATCTATGTGGTCCCGGATATCGTCAAGGTCTACGAGGACACCCAGCAGGATCTTCCCGGACTCACACGGGCTCTGATCTGGATGAGCGAGTTTCTGGCTGAATATGTGGTGTTCGTCGTGATCGCCATCGCGCTGGTCGTCTTCGGCGTGCATCGACTTTTTCAGCAACCCGCGATGCGGCGACAGCTACATCGCCGCATGCTCGAGCTACCGCTTTTGCGTCGATTGTCTCGGGGCGTCAATACGTCTCAGTTCGCGAGCACCCTCAGCATTCTCACGTCGAGCGGCGTTCCCCTCGTGGATGCCATGCGCATCGCCGGGGAGGTGCTCTCGAACGTATGGCTGCGCGAGCGCGTGGCGGAGGCGACCCAACGAGTCAGCGAAGGCACAAGCCTGCGTGCGGCGTTGGATAGCGCAGGGTATTTTCCTCCCATCATGCTGCACATGATCGCGAGCGGCGAAGCCAGTGGCGAGCTCGACGAGATGCTCTCGCGGGTGGCTAAGCTCCAACAAAACGATCTGGAGCGGCTGGTGACCATGCTGGTCCGAATGTTCGAGCCGATGATGCTGCTTCTCATGGGAGGGATCGTATTGCTGATCGTGCTTGCGATCCTGTTGCCGATTTTGAATCTGAACGAGCTAGCCAACATATAGGTTGCCCATGAAGTACTTGACCCGACAACGCAGTCGTGGCCTCACCCTCATCGAAATCATGGTGGTTGTGGTAATCCTGGGAATTCTCGGGGCGATGATCATTCCGAACGTCATCGGACGTGACGATCAGGCAAGGGTGGTACGCGCACAGAACGATCTCGCGAGCATTGCCAACGCGCTCAGCATGTACAAGCTGGACAACTTCAACTATCCGTCCACCGATCAGGGTATCGAGGCGCTGGTGGAAGAGCCCGCCGGATTCCCAGAGCCGGCGAACTGGGCCCCCACCGGTTATCTCTCGAAGGTCCCGCAAGATCCCTGGAACAATACCTATCAGTACATCCACACCGGCGATGGCTTCGAGGTGTTCACGCTGGGCAGCGACGGGGCGGAGGGCGGGGAGGGCTACGCCGCGGACATGTACTACAGCGACCTTTGAGCCGGCGACTCATGATACGGAACACGCGAGGCTTCACCCTCATCGAAATACTGATGGTCGTTGTGATCCTCGGCATCGTCGCAGGCGTCGTGGTGGTCAGTTTCACGGGTGCGGATCGACAACGCGGGCTCATTCGGGAAGCAAAGCGCCTTGCCTTGGTGGTGGAGATGGCACGCGACGAGTCAGTCTTGAGCGGGCTCGAATACGGCCTCGATGTCCTCGAGAACGGTTATCAGTTTCTCGTATACGACATTGATCGGGAACGCTGGACCGCGCTGACCGAGAGCCCATACGGCGCACATGAACTGGTGCAAGGCGTCGCGCTCGATCTCTTCATCGGCGACTTCGAATTGGATCCCGCGCGCCTGTTTGGCAGTCACGGCCTCGACGACGCAACCCCGGAGGTGGTCATCCTGTCGTCGGGAGAACTTACGCCGTTCTCGATGGAATTCGTGCCGCGCTGGGATGGGCTGCACTGGGTGGTGAGTAGCGATGGTCTGGCTTCGACCGAAGCAGCTCCAAGCTCGTAAGAGTTGCGGTTTTACGCTGATCGAGGTGGTGATTGCCGTCACCATCTTCGCGGTCGTGTCCATTGCCGTATTTACGCGGGCAAGTGACATCGTCAATCAATCGGCTGGCCTGGAGAAGCGTACTTTCGCGACCTGGATTGCCCAGGATCGATTGACGCGGCTGAAGGTGCTTCAGGCACGCTCACGCGGAGCGATCTCGTTGGGGCGCGACACCGAGCTCGTGATCATGGCCGGCCGCGAGTGGCGGGTTG
>JAPULC010000189.1 GCA_027295305.1 Gammaproteobacteria bacterium | reverse complement strand
ACATCCCTGTTTGGGGACGCGCCGGCCTGATTCAGCCGATCGAGCAACTCGCCGACCTCGATCGCTATCCGTTCAACGACGTGTTCGCCAATCTGTGGCCGATAATGTCCTGGAACGGACAGATCTGGGGCGTACCCCAAGATGCCGAAGCGCGCCCTCTGTTCGTGTGGATCCCGCATCTGCGGGCGATCGGATGGACATCGGAGCAAATCCAATCGTTGCCCGAGCGAATTGCGCGAGGCGAGTATTCGCTTCAGAATCTGCTGAGGGACGCGCGCAAAATGCAGGATGCCGGCGTCGTCAAACCTGGCTACGGCTTCTATCCTCGGCCTCGCAAAACACCCGATTTCTGGCAGTTCTACAAGTCGTTCGGGGGCGAGTTTTTCGATGCCCGAAGGGGTCGTCTGGTGCTGGATGCAGCGGCCCTGCGCGCGTTCTACCAGTTTTTTCACGATGCGGTGTTTGTCTACGAGGTGACGCGCAAAAACCACATCGGTACGAATCAAGAGCGTTGGTTTGCGGAGGTGGCCGGCGGGCAAGTCGGCTTCTGGCAGGGGGGCACCTGGCATTACGCGCGGGACACGCGGGGCGAGGCGCTCCGGGATTTCTTCGACAAGGTAGCATTCGCCCTGGTTCCCGCAGGTCGGCCCGGGGGCCAAGCCGTAACCCTCACCCATCCCCTGGCTTATCTCGTTAGCCGGCGCGCGCTCGGTGAGACAGCCGACATTTGCGCGCGCCTCATTGCCATCGTCACTGAGCCCCGAATGAACACCCTGCACGCCATCGCGTCGGCCCATCTCGGCATCACGCACGCTCAGACCCAGCTCGAGATGTATGCCAGCGATCGCTGGACAGCCGAGACCACAGCGCTGTTGGAGCACGCTTTCGCCCTGCCGAATATCCCCGAGTTCGGCCGTTACGATCGGGTCGTGTGGCAAGGGCTCTTGGCCACTTGGAGTGGCAGCGCTACACCCGGACAGGCCGTCGAGACGGTTGTGCGAGAGCTGCAGGCGACGATGAGCAACACGGTTATCATCAAGTGACCATCGGCCCTGCATCGCGATGGCTGGGACTCGCCTTCCTCGTCCCTGCCGCAGCGATGGTGACGCTCTTCTATCTGATCCCGGTGGTGCTCACGTTCGTGTTCAGCTTCACCACCATGGGATCGGATACGGGCATATTGGGAAACAGATATGTCGTCACGGTAGATGCTTTGGCGGCGCTGAGCGACCGTGGACTCGACCCGGCACTGGTGGATCGACTGGGCGAGCGGCGTTACGTATTCGATGACGAAGGAATGCGGGCTCTGGCAGCGACGGGACTTGGCGCGGCCCGTGTGAATGAGATCTACTCAGAGCTACGCGGCAAGAGCTATCGCTCCGAGCGCCGTGTCCTCCAGGACCTCAGTCGCCTGTCCGATCCCCCACGTTCGTTCCGTGAGCGCAGACAGATTACAGATGCGGTCGAGCTGTCGCTCTTGAACCGGGTATTCGGCTCGAGCGACGAATTCGAACGTGCGAGCCGAAACCTGGGCATCCGAATGAACGAAACCGAGTTGTCCTTGGTCCTGGATGTCATCAATACCGCTTGGCGCTGGACGCTCGGTAACTACCGGGAGATGTTTTCGAGCCAGTTCACGCTGCGAATATTATCGAACACGATCTTCTATCTGATCCTCACGCTGACGTTCAATTCGGCCTTTGCACTTGCATTGGCGCTGATGACGTTTTACCTCCCGGAGCGCCCCAGAAAGTTGTTCCGCGCATTGTGGCTGATCCCGAGGCTGATGCCGTCGGTGATCTACGTTCTGTTATGGAGATGGTTCACTGGCGAGCAAGGCTTCCTGAGCTACGTGCTCGGATGGTTCGGAGTGCCGCCTCAGGATTTTCTCCTCCAATACCCGTGGACCTTCGTGGTCATCATCAACGGACTCGTGGGGGCGAGCATGGGCCTCATCATCTACGCCAGCGCCATGCAGGCGATTCCACGGGAACTCGTTCTCGCCTCCGAAGTGGATGGCGCCTATCCATTTCAGCAGGTTTTCAGGATCATCCTGCCGCAAATGCGTTGGCCGATACTGTTCGTCACCACCTATCAGACCTTGAGCCTGCTCATGTCGTTCGAGTACATTCTGCTCGCGACCGATGGCGGGCCGGGGTTTTTTACCACCGAGGTATGGGCTCTTCATGCCTACCACTCGGCGCTTGGGAACTACTTCGTCAACCGGTACGGTTACGGCGCAGCGTTGTCAGTAGTCCTGGTAGTCATCGGTGCCGCGCTTTCACTGCTCTACCTGCGTTTCTTCGATTTCCGGCGCCTCGTCGGCAAGCCAAGACTAGGCGGCTGAGATTCCCGTGCGGCGTATCCCCTGGCTGTTACTTGCTCTGCTGATCGTCGTGACGCTGCCGATCGTGATCCTGTTCACTTGGCTGATCGTCGACAGTTTCTCGGTAGCCGCGGTGAACAGTATCTGGCCGGCATCGTTCACCCTGAGTCACTGGGATTTTCTGTTCGAAACGATCGAGGGGCACCCATCGATCTGGAAGGCGAGTGTCAACACACTGATCTTCGCGATCAGCACCGTGGGGGTGGTGGTTGCAACCGCCGTCACTGCAGGCTACGCGCTCTCGCGTCTGAGCTTTCCGTTCAGAGCGCAGCTGCTGGCGGGCACGCTCATGCTGCACGCGTTCCCGAGCATATCGCTCATCGTTGCCATTTTCTTGACCCTGCGCCTTCTTGGACTCTACGACACCCTTGCTGGGGTCGTGCTGGTCAAGGCGTCACTCGAGATCCCGTTTGGGATCTGGGTCATGAAGGGGTTCTACGACACCGTCTCCTGGGACATTGAGATGGCCGGAGTGGTGGACGGTGCCGGCCGGTTTCGGGTCTGGTGGCGACTCATTCTGCCGCAGGTCGGCCCGGGAATCGCCGCGCTCGCGATCTTTTCGTTCATTGCGTCATGGAGCGAGTTCGTACTCCCACTGGTGCTGTCTCCCAGCTCCGACGTGGCTCTTCTCTCGGTCTATCTCGCCGGACTCCTGAATGACGACAACTTCACCGATTACGGTATGTTGAAGGCGGTTGGGCTCTTCTACATCTTCCCGGTCATGGTGTTCTATCTCTTGACTCAAGACCGGTTGATGCAAGTGTTCGGTGGGGCGAGTCAAGGCTGATGGACATCTGGCTACAAGATGTCAGCAAGTCTTTCGACAAAGTGAGCGCTCTCCAAGGGCTCGAGCTGCACGTGCGCAGCGGTGAGCTCCTCGGTCTTCTCGGTCCGTCCGGGTGTGGCAAGACGACCGCCCTGTTCAGCATATGCGGTCTGCACAGGATCGATGCAGGGCGCATTCTTTTCGGGGAGCGTGACGTGACGCATCTGCCGCCGCAGGCGCGCAATGTAGGCCTCGTGTTCCAGTCTTATGCGCTCTATCCACATCTCACGAGCTACGAGAATATTGCTTTCCCGCTGCGAGTCCGTCGCATGAAGAAGGACGTCGTAGATGAACGAGTCTGTCGGATCGCCGAGATCCTGCAAATCGAAACGTTGCTCGAGCGCCGGCCCGAGCAGCTATCCGGCGGCCAGCAGCAGCGCGTCGCGGTTGCGCGCGCGCTCGTACGCGATCCCGATGTCCTGCTCATGGACGAACCGCTGGCCAATCTCGACGCTCGCCTGAGGCTGGAGATGCGCAGTGAGCTGCGCCGCATCCAGCGCGATACAGGTACGACCACGCTACTCGTGACACACGACCAGTCGGAAGCCATGAGCATGTGCGATCGAATCGCGTTGATGAATGGTGGTCGTCTCGAGCAGGTGGGCAGCCCCGAGGAGATCTATCGACAGCCCGCGAACCAGTTCGTTGCCGGTTTCGTGGGCACACCGACCATCGTGTTCTGCGAGGGTCGCGCGAAGAGTGGTCGGTTCGTCAGCGGCAGTTTGGATCTGCCCGTTTCCGCCGATCTCAAAACTCGAATTCATGACGGTGCCAAGATCATCGCGGGCATTCGCGCCGAAATCGTGCAGCCGCATCTTTCCGTACCGGTGCAAGGAACCATTGCCTTCGTGGAGCCCGTAGGGCGCGAATCACACTACGGAATCCTGCTGGGCGATGGCACCACACTGCGCTCGGTTCAGACGGGAGCTCCCCGGTTTCACTCCGGCGAGACGATTTCCTGGGGCCTCGACCCGAAAGGCCTATTATTTTTCGCGCATGATGGCACACGGCTATAGCGGCGAACGCCCCCCCTCTTTACCCTGACCAGTGGTTTACTCCGCCTATGCGGTGCCATCTCCCCCCAGCTGCGCGCGTCCACACTGTGCTGCTCCTTGTCATGTGCGCCAGGGAGCCACTGCCCCCGTTACCTCGTTGTGCGGAAAGGGCAGGTGGTCGCCGTAAGACTCAACCGACCATAGCGAGTAGCAACGAATGAAAAAATTGACCGGCGCAATGGCGCTTTGGCTGGCCTCGTGCGGGAGTGTCGCCGCGTCCGCGGAACCTGCGGCCTACGAGCTGACATTCGGCGCCGACCAGCCGCTGGTGGCCCACGTAGTCGCCAGGGTGACTCTGAACGAGCAAGTGCTGCGAATGGCGGCGTGGGGGCACCCGTACCTGCCGCGAGGCTGGGCGACGTTCGTCGATGAGCTGGAGATAACGAATGAGGAAGGGAGTTCAGTCGATTTTTCGGAAGCGGAGGAGGGCACCTGGGGTGCCTGGAATGTCCAGGCCGGCAGTGGCGAGCGCTTGCATTTGAGTTACGACGTTCACTTCACCCACGACCAGTACGATTGGAACGATGCGGGTGGCCAGGACTCGAGGCCGTCATTGACGAATGGGGCGCTGTTCCTGGTGACCAAGGCGTTGTTCATCTATTCACCCGGGTTTTCACCCGGAGAGGAGAGCGCGGAAGTTCTGATCAACAAGCCCGACGACTGGTTGGTCTCCAGTCCCTGGCCTGCATCAACCGGCAATGACGACAGCTTCTTTGTCGGAAGCTGGATCAGCCTGGTCAACAACGCCCTGGTCGTGGGCAAGCATCACCAGCGGACGATTGAAGACGGCGACATGACCATCGTGCTCGCGGTGGATCGGGAGTTATACAAGTCCCTCGATCTATTTGAGCAGACGTTTCGGAAGCAACTTGGCGCCTATCGCGATCTGTTCGGCGGCACACCGGAGACCCAGTACCTGGTAACCATTCGTACAGCGAATGAGGACGACGGTGAGTCGTTCGAAAACAGCTTCAACCAGGTGATTACACCGGGGCGAATCGCGGCGCGCTCGATCGTTTGGGCAAATACCATGGGTCACGAGCTGTTTCATTACTTTAACGGCAATCACGTATTGATCGGTCTGGAAAAGTCCACCATCGAGTGGTTCGGCGAAGGATTTACCGAGTACTATGCCAGCCTCACGCTGTTGCGAACCGGTTTGATCGACGAAGCGCTCTGGTTTCGCAAGCTGGAACGGTATCTGGCGCGGTATGTCATCAGCACGCGCATGTGGCCGGTGGACAGGTTGAGCCTGGTGGACGCGGGCCAAGACAAGCATCGTAACTGGCTGTTGATCTATGGCGGGGGCGCAACGATGGCGCTGGCCCTGGACATCGAGATTCGTGCGGCGACACAAGGTGCGAGAGGCTTGGACCAAGTCATGCGTCGCCTCAAGGACGAATTCGGCGCACCGGGATCGCGATACACGGTGAATGACATCCTTGCTGCGGTGAACCATGTCAGCGGCAACGATTTCACCACTTTCTTCGATACTCATGTCAAGGGCTCGGAAGGGCACCTCGACATTGTCGGCACTCTTCGAAAGGCAGGGCTCAACGTCGAGCAATTTGCGGACGAGTTCTATCTGAGCCGCTCGGAACAGCCAACGCCGCTGCAAGTCGAAATCTATCGTGGTATCACGATGGTCGACTGATGCTCCCAACGCTTATCAACGCCACGCAGAGGCGCTATCCTTGGCAGCACACGGACTGCTCGCAGAGACCTTCCCATGGACATCAGCACCATCGTCTTCCTCGTGGTTCTCGCCGCGTTGTTTTTCTACGTCGTGGCGATCTTCAACAAGCTCGTCAGCCTGAAGAACCGCTTCAAGAACGCGTTCTCTCAGATCGAGGTGCAGCTCAAGCGCCGCTACGACCTCATTCCCAATCTGGTGGAGACTGCCAAGGGCTATCTCTCCCACGAGCGCGGGACCCTGGAGGCCGTGACCGAGGCGCGCAACACGGCCGTCGGCATTCTAGATCGCGCGGCTGCGCAACCCGGCAACGCCGATGCGATGAAGGAGCTCGCAGGGGCCGAGGGCGCCGTGATGGCAGCGCTCCAGCGGCTGAACGTGGTGGTGGAGGCTTATCCTGATCTCAAGGCGAACGAGAACATGATGCAGCTCTCCGAGGAGCTCACGAGCACCGAGAATCGGGTCGCGTTTTCACGTCAAGGCTATAACGATCAGGTGATGAGCTACAACACCTACAAGCAGCAGTTCCCGCCGGTGATCTTCGCAGGCATGTTCGGCCATCCCGAGGATGCGGCGCTGCTCGAGTTCGAGGACAGCGCGGAGATTCAGGCGGCGCCTCAGGTGACGTTCTGATTTAGTCGGCGGCGCCTAAAGGCGCCGCGGGTGATTCGAGATGGATTTCTTCAGCTCTCAGGATAAGGCACGTCGCAAGACGTTTCAGCTCGTGCTGCTGTTCTCGGCCGCCGTGCTGGGACTCATCGTGCTCACCAATCTCGTGGTGGCGGCAGGTTTCGTGTTCGCGGAGAACTTCAACTCCACCGTTGTGGCCGTGGATCTGAAGCAACGCTTCCTCGACCAGCTCACACCGGTTCGACTCGGGATGATCAGTGCCGTCGTGGTGAGTGTCGTCGTCCTGGCAAGCATCTACAAGCTGGTCGTGCTCTCATCGGGCGGCCGCGCCATCGCGGAGATGTTGGGAGCACGTCTGGTGCCTTCAATGACGCAGGACCGTTTGGAGCGGCGGTTGATCAACGTAGTCGAGGAGATGGCCATCGCGTCGGGAACGCCTGTTCCGCCGGTGTATCTGATGGAGGACGAGGCGATCAACGCGTTCGCGGCCGGCTACTCTGCCGACGATGCCGTAGTGGGGCTCACGCGAGGAGCGCTGAAACACCTCAGCCGCGACGAGCTGCAGGGGGTCATCGCGCACGAGTTCAGCCACATCGTGAATGGAGATTCGCGGCTGAACATTCGGCTGATGGCAGCACTTCACGGCATTCTCGTGATCGGCATCATCGGCTATTCCATCCTGCTGGGCATGGGGCGCGGCGGTGGCGGCTCACGCAGAGGCAACTCGGCGGCGCCGGTGCTCGTGATGGGCATCGGTCTGATGGTGGTGGGGTATGCCGGCACCTTCTTCGGCAACATGATCAAGGCGGGGGTCAGCCGTCAGCGTGAGTTTCTCGCGGATGCCTCTGCCGTGCAGTTCACCCGCGACCCGGGGGGCATCTCCGGCGCGTTGACGAAGATCGGCGGTCTCGTGCACGGCTCCAAGATCGAGAGCACGAACCCGCAGGAGGCAAGCCACATATTCTTCGGTCAAGCGATCACGCCGCTGTTCAGCGCGCTGATGTCGACCCACCCGCCGCTCGAGAAACGCATCAAGGCGATCGATCCAAGTTGGAATGGCCGCTTTCCAGCCATCGAGGTGGAGCATGTGGTGGAGGTGCCGGAAGAAGAGGTACCCGTCGAGTCGGGTATTGCGGGCGCGATGGCGTTCGCGGTCGGTGCCGGGACGGTTCGGGCGGACGTCTCCGCGACAACCCGGGCGGCAGAGGTTCCCGAGGGTGGCATCGACCAACGCGTGGGACGTCTCGAGGCCAACGATCTCGATCGGGCGCGGGAGCTGATTGCGGCGATTCCACCGGAGCTAATGAATGCGGCGCACGATCCCTGGGGCGGCCGGGCACTCGTCTACGCGCTCCTGCTCGATCCCGACTCGACGGTGCGAGAGAAGCAGATCGAGTTGGTACAGGTGGGCGCCGAAGCGGGGGTGCCGGAGTTTCTCGCACGCCTGGTTTCGCGGGTCGATGCGCTGTCCCACGAGCTTCGCGTTCCACTCCTCGAGTTGGTGATACCCGCGCTCAAGAGTCTGTCGCTGGAGCAATACGAACGTTTCAGTGAAGTCACTACAGCGCTCATCAAGGCGGACCAACAGATCGATCTGTTCGAGTGGGTGCTCCATCAACTGCTCAGCCAGCATCTCAAACCGCACTTCGAGAGCGCGAGACCGATCCGTCCACGCTATCGCCGCCCGGAGCAGGTTCGCGACGCATGTATCGCAGTGCTCTCGACGCTTGCGCAGAGTGGTAACGAATCCGACGCAGGAAGGAACCGCGCGTTTGATGCGGCGCGCCAAGCGCTGGGAATGGATGCGCTCGAGCCGAACTGGGGACCCGATCCGAACCATTTGCGCTTTCAGCAGGGCGTGTCTCGGTTTCGCAAGCTGTATCCCCTCGCCAAGCCGCGGGTGCTGAAGGCGCTTGCGGCTTGCGTCATGGCTGATGGTGAGATCCGCCAGATCGAACTCGATCTGCTGAAGGGCGTCTCCGCCGCACTCGACTGCCCGATGCCGCCACTGTCCGCCGACGCCTGACGCTCTAGAGCGGGTTGTTGGACGCGAAGAAGGGGCGTCTCTCATGTGCGCGAAACTGTGCTGAAATAGGGCGATCTCAGTGACGGACCAATTCATGGCGCAAGACGATGCGATCCTCGATGCCTTGGAGGACATCGTTCCAGCTCTGCTCACGGCCCTGGAGGCCATCGGGTGGGCGCAACGCCACTTGCATCCTTCGCACTTGAAAGCGCTCGAGGAAGGTCTCGCTCCGCATCGCGAGAAGCTTCAAAGCGCGCGTGGGCGACTCACGCAGACCGAGTGGCAGGGGGATCTCGCGGGGCTGCGGGCGCCACTGGATACTGCCGCCGAGCACACCCTTACAGCGCTCGCTGGTTTTCTCGACGATGTCAACGATCCTCAGGCGATGCTTCAGCGCTTCAGAGCACTTCGCCGTCAGGTGGGTGCCATGGAAGCGCTCTATCCGTTGCACTCGTGGCTGAAACCCGTCAGCCAGTTCTTTCTCGAGGAGCCGGTGCGCGGCTCTGAAGAGTTGTTGGAGCGGATTCGTGTGGCGACGGTCGAAGCCGACGAAGACGCGGAGCAGGGGGTCATTCACTATGCCAACGAGCGGGACGATCGCGGTGGGTTCTCGCTTTACGTGCCGGAGTACTGGGACGCAGCCAAGCGTTGGCCGCTGGTGGTCGCGCTTCACGGTGGCAGCGGTCATGGGCGCGACTTTCTCTGGACCTGGCTGAGAGAAGCGCGCAGCCGTGGCGTGATCGTGCTCTGCGCCACCGCGCGAGATCGCACCTGGTCCATCATCGATCCAGACGACGACATCGATGCCGAGCCACTACTCGCCAACGTCGCCCACGTGATGGAACGCTGGAACGTCGATCCCGGGAAGGTGCTGCTCACGGGTATGTCGGACGGTGCGACCTACGCCATGCTTCACGGGCTGATGGAGAATGTTCCCTATACCCATCTCGCCGCGCTCTCGGGCGTCTTTCATCCGGCCAACATGATCAACGGCAACATCATGCGCGCGGCGGGTAAACCCATCTACGTCGTGCACGGACTCATGGATTGGATGTTTCCCATCGACGTGGCGCAGATGACCCGCGATCAACTGACGGCTGTGGGCGCCGAGCTGGTGTATCGCGAAATCCCGGATCTCTCGCACACCTATGCACGCGACGAGAACCCGCGGATTCTGTGCTGGCTCGATTCGAAGCTTGCTCTGCCGGGGGAAGAGTAGGAACTTGGCTTCTGGTGGGCGGGGCAGCCGTACGGCGGCCCGGACAGGTTAGAAGATCAGCTCCACGGCCTGGCCGTCGATGATCGCACCCGTGCCACGCGTGCTTTGCACGCTCGGCGGTAACATGTCTTCATTCCACTTATCGATGGCGCGCGACATTGCCTGCGCTTTGTCCGCTTCTTCGGTGGTGAGATTGCGTGTCTCGCCGACGTCGTTCAGAAGATCGTAGAGCACGGTGATCTGTCCGTTCGGCGATTCATTCGGGGCTTGAAAGTCGGTGAACAGCCGGCCTGGGGGCCGCATGCTTTGCATCTGCTCCTCGGTTGCGCGATTTACTTCCCAGAGCTTCCAGTCACCGACACGCGCCGCCCGGTTGGGGCCGGCCGCCCAGAAAAGAATGTCGTGGGGCACATCGGTGCGCTCGCCGTGAATGAACGGCAGGAGGCTCACGCCATCGATTCGATTGCGGTTGGGGGTGTCAATGCCCGCCGCTTCGACGACGGTGGGAAAAATGTCCATCGAGCTGACAGTCGGGACATACACTTCACCCACCGGCACGTGGTCGGGCCAGCGCATGATGAACGGGACTCGAATACCACCTTCGAGCTGATAACGTTTGCCGCCGTTCAGCGGGCCGTTGCTGCACGCGCCATCCAGGTAGAGCGCACAGCCATTGTCGGAGAGGAAGATCACGAGGGTATCGTCGCTGAGCCCGAGCTCTTCGAGCTTTGCGAGCACCGCGCCCACGCTGTCGTCGAGCGCGCTGACCATTGCGGAGTAGATGCGGGTGCGTCGGTCCTCGATGTGGCTGTATCGATCCAGGTATTTCTTCGTGGCCTGCAGGGGCGTGTCGGGGGCGCGATGGGCAAGGTAGAGAAAGAAGCGTTCGTCGCGATGGCGTTCGATGAAATCGATGGCTTCGCGGGTCAGGGCATCGGTGAGGTATTCCTTCTCCTCGACCACCTGATCGCCGCGATAGATTGGACGCTGTCGAGTCTCGGGCAGTGTCTCGCGTGCCCAGCTGTCAGCGCCTACGGTCGAGGGCTCGATATAGATCGTGCCGCTGTCCACGCCAAAGAACTCATCGAATCCGCGGTGATGGGGGCGTTGATCGGGCAGAAAACCGAGCTGCCACTTGCCGACCATACCGGTTGCGTAGCCTGCCTCCTTCATGCGTTCGGCAAGGGTGACCTCGGTGGCGGGCAGTCCCTGGCGGGCATTGTCGTTGAAGTGATAGCCGAAGCGCTGGGGATAGCGCCCGGTCATGATTGCCGCGCGTGAAGGGCTGCACACCGCAGCCGCCACATAGCCATTGGTGAACTGTACGCCGCTGCGAGCGAGCGAATCGATGTTCGGGGTCTCGATGATCTCGCTGCCGTAAGCCGCGACATCGCCATATCCGAGATCGTCAGCGAGGATGATGATGATGTTGGGTCTTGCATCGTCGGCGTCGCTGGGATCGCCTGCGGGCCCACAACCTGAAACGACGAGCGCGGAGATCATGACGAGAAGCGCGGGCTTTGTTGAATGCATCATGGGCCGATCCATCATTGGACGAAGAGCACCTGTTCCAGCTCTTCGCCGAGATCATCCCACACTCCGGCGAAGACGTGGTTGGCGCCAACAATCTCGATCAGTCTCGTAGGGTTGGCGATGGATTGGGTCCAGTGGTCGAGAGCTTCCGTGCTCGTCAGGTCATCGCAATCGCCCACGGCGATGCAGAGGGGAACCCGCGCTCCGCGATGATGCTCGAAGCCCATTTGCGCCGGTGGTGCGATCAACACGACCTGCTCGATGGGAATGCCCTGTGCCTGCGCGGGCTCGCTCGCTCGCCACGCCATCATTGCGCCGAATGAATATCCGCCGAGCCATAGACCCGAAGGTGTGAGCTCATTGTTCAGCCAATGGGTTGCGGCAAGTGTGTCTTCGCTCTCGCCCGTGCCGCCGTCGAAACCTCCTTCGCTCGCCCCGACACCGCGGAAATTGAATCGCAGGCAATGGATTCCGTGGGAGAGTAGAACGCCGCTCAGCACATCGAGCACCCTATCGTGCATGGAGCCACCGAAGTTGGGATGAGGATGACAGAGCACCGCTGCCTTACCGCTGTCGTGCTCCGATCGCAGCAGCATTGCTTCGAGGATTCCCGCGGGTCCCTCGATGTTGACATCTCTGGCCTTCATGACTGCCCTCGCGGCGCCGACGCCGGCCATCGCGAGATGAGCGCCACGACGGCGACTTCCAGTAGGTGCGCGTCGATGTGGTGAACGATGGCGTCTGCCATCGATGCCTCCCCAGCGGGCCCTGTGTAGCGTATGTTACAGGAGCGCGGCGGCTTTACGATGCTTCGAACACCGCCAGCCGCCTTGTGGACGCCCCACCCCGTCACAATCTAGAGTCACTGCTATGAGTCGCACGCAGTTCGAAACGCCGATCGCGCACCACATCTGGGACACGAAGTACCGTTTCAAGGAAGGCGATCGCGCCGTGGACGCCGATGTGGAGGACACGTGGCGACGTGTCGCGTTGACGTTGGCGGCGCAGGAGGTCGACAGTGAGGAGTGGGGCGCACGCTTTTACGATGCGCTGTGCGATTTCCGTTTTTTGCCTGGCGGTCGCATTCTGGCCGGCGCCGGCACCGCGCGCAGCGTTACGCTGTTCAATTGCTTCGTCATGGGCCGCATCGAAGATTCGATGGATGGCATCTTCGATGGGCTGAAAGAAGGCGCGATGACCATGCAGGCCGGCGGTGGGGTGGGTTACGATTTCTCCACGCTGCGCCCGGCGGGGACCCGCGCCAAGCGCACGGGCAACGTTGCGTCGGGCCCGGTTTCGTTCATGCGCATCTGGGATGCCACCTGTGCGACGCTTCTCTCCATGGGCGCGCGTCGCGGCGCCATGATGGCGACGCTGCGGTGCGATCATCCGGACATCGAGGAATTCGTCGCTGCCAAGCACGATTCGCGTGAGCTCAGAAACTTCAACTTGAGCGTGCTCACGACCGATGCGTTCATGCAGGCCGTGGAGGCCGACGCGGAGTGGCCCCTCGTGTTTCCGGACGGCCATCTCGAAGGTGATGGCGAGGTGATCATGCGCGAATGGAGCGGCAGCGAAGTAGCAGTGGAATGCCGCGTCATCCGCACGTTGCCCGCACGTGAGCTGTGGCAGCACATCATGCGATCGACTTACGAATATGCCGAGCCGGGGGTGCTCTTCGTCGATCGTATCAACGAGTTCAACAATCTGCGCTATTGCGAGCGCATCAGCGCGACGAATCCGTGCGGCGAGATTCCGCTGCCTCCCTATGGCGCCTGTGATCTGGGCTCCATCAATCTCACGCAGTTCATTCAGAATCCTTTCTCGACGGACGCGGCGTTCGATCTGGACGGCATCGCCGCCACCACCGCGGTTGCCGTGCGCATGCTCGACAACGTGATCGATGTGTCCAGCTTTCCCGTGGATGCCCAGGCCGAGCGTGCACAAATGACGCGGCGTATCGGGCTCGGTTTCACTGGCCTTGCCGATGCGCTGATCATGCTTGGACTTCGCTACGACTCTGTCGCGGGTCGCGATTGCGCTGCGAATGCAATGCGCACCATCCGCGATGCCGCCTATCGCGAGTCCGTGGATATCGCCGAAGAGAAGGGCCCGTTTCCGGAGCTCGAGCCGGAAGCCTTTCTCGCATCACCCAATGTGATCCCGCTGCCCGCGGACATTCGCGACGGTATTGCGGAGCACGGCATTCGCAACAGCCATCTCACCGCCATTGCGCCCACGGGAACCATCAGCTTGCTGGCCAACAATATCTCGAGCGGCATCGAGCCGGTGTTCGAGGCGAGGTATCGCCGGCGCGTGCGTCAAGCGGATGGGGACTGGATGGAATATGAGCTCGACGACTATGCATGGCGGCTGTGGGGCGAGCTCAGAGGCGAAGCCAAGGTGTCGGAAGCGTTCGTGATGGCGCAGGAACTCGCCCCCGAGGATCATCTCGCAATGCAGGCAGCGGTGCAGCCGTTCGTCGACAACGCCATCTCCAAGACCATCAACGTGCCGGAGGATTTCGCGTTCGATGCCTTCGAGTCCATCTACCGCGAGGCCTATCGATTGGGACTCAAGGGTTGCACCACCTTCCGGCCTAACCCCGTGACGGGCTCTATTCTCTCCGAGAGCGGCGCCGAGTCGGATCGGCGCTGCTGCACCATCGATCGCGAGGCGGATTGACGCAGCCGTAGCCCGCCTACAACTTTACAACTTTTGCAACTTATTCGAACGTCGAGGTGAACTGCGCCGATGCTTGGCGAATGAGCGACGGCGTCATGCCGGTGTGGCGTCGGAACAGATGGATGAACGCACTCGAGGAACTGAAGCCAAGCGCGGTGGCCACATCGGTTACGCTCGCGTTCCTTGCCAACAAACGCATACCCGTCTGGACCTGATAGATCGCACGCCAGTCCTTGAAGCTCATGCCGGTATCGTTTTTGAAGATGCGCGAAAACTGGCGAACCGAATACGCCGCGCCGGCGGCCACCCCCGCGGTCCGGAGATAGCCGGTGGGACTGTCCGTGACGGCTTGACGGATACGATCATTGGAGATGACCGGCAGCCATGCATTCGAGCTCGTGCGTTGCGTGTCGAGCAATTCGATGATGAGCCGTATTATCCGCTCGGCGGTGGAGTCCTCCTCATAGTCGACGAAGTAGCGTCCGGCTTCCTTGATCAACTCGTGCAGAAGCGGAGTCACGCTCACCATCGTGAGCGCTCTCATGGCCTGCGGATACGCGTGGGGATCGACGAACAGGCAGTGCAGCAGCGCGTTGCCATCCGCGGAAACCCGGTGCGCGATCCAAGGCGGAATGACGGTGCCCTGCGAGGGTGAGGCAATCCACTCGCCGTGATCGGTGGTGACCGAGGCGACGCCACGCACGGGATAGACGAGCTGGGCAATGCGATGTCGATGAAAGTTGCCGACGTAGCCGTTGGGATAATCGAACACGCGGACATAGGCAGGACGCACCGCATCGACGGTCGGCGAAGATGTCCAATCTGGCGTGAAATATGGCCGATTTTCGATATTTATGTCCCGAGTGTTGATTTACAGTCGGTTCAGACTATGCAGAAGGAGACCGTCATGCAACCCAGCTTCGAGTCATCGACCCGCAACGCCGGGCGCATTCGCAACGCAGCCGCGATCATCAATGTCGAGGACGTGGAGAAGACCCTGCGCTGGTACCAGGACCAGCTCGGCCTGCAGGTGGAGTTTGCGTGGGGCGACCCGGTAGCCCACGGCGGCATCCTCGCGGGTGGCACCAGCTTTCACTTCTCGCAGGGCGAACCCACCGGCCCCACCACCGCGTATATGACCCTATACGTCACCGAGCTTGACGCGTTGTTCGAGGACATTCGCAAGCACGACGTCAATATCGTCTCGGAACCGCAGGTCATGCCCTGGGGGATGCGCGCGTTCATGATCAACGATTGCAACGGCAGCCTGGTGATGTTCGCCGACCCATCCACGGGCGAATAGCCCCGCGAACAAATGGCACACATCCAGCAGATCAATGTCTCCAGCGGCGGGGTGCCGAAAGTTCCGGTAGCGGACGCGTACGTCACGCGTGAGGGATTGCGCGGAGACCGACAGGCGAAGCGCGGTATTCACGGCGGTATCTTTCGTGCAGTGTCGTTGTTCTCGGCTGATTCGATCGGTTTCCTCGCCGCGCAGGGTCACCCCATTGCCCCTGGCACTACGGGAGAGAATCTCACCGTTGCGGGACTCGATTGGTCGAAGCTCGGGCCCGGGACGATTCTCGATTGCGGCCCTGAGGTGCGCCTGAAAATCACGAGCTACGCCCTACCGTGCAAGACGATTGCCGGCAGCTTTGATGACGGCGATTTCAGCCGTATGCACCATCGAAAGCATCCTGGCCACAGCAGGCTCTACGCCGAGGTTCTGATCGAGGGTACGATCACGCAAGGCGATGCGGTCGCAATCGCCGCTGACTGAAAAGTCGACTTCGCGAATCAGTGTGACGAGAGGTGTGGGTATCGCTTCTCGGGTGAAAGTGAGTGGTTTCATGGACATCGCTAGTGCTCGAAGCTAACCTCGATCGCACCAACTTTCCCAACCGAGACCTCCAGCATGCACGACCTCATCATCCGCAACGGCACGATCGTCGACGGATCCGGCGAACCCTCGTTCGAGGGCGACATCGCCGTCGACGGCGACAAGATCGTTGCGGCCGGCAAGGTAGAAGGTAAAGCCAAGCGCGAGATCGATGCCAGCGGCCATCTCGTCACGCCGGGGTGGGTGGACGTTCACACCCACTATGACGGACAGGCCACGTGGGATTCGATTCTGGCGCCTTCCAGCTGGCATGGGGTCACCACCGTGGTGATGGGTAATTGCGGTGTAGGTTTTGCGCCGGTTCGGCCCGGGGATCGGCAGTTTCTAATCGAGCTGATGGAGGGGGTGGAAGACATTCCGGGCAGCGCATTGGCAGAAGGCATCGAGTGGAACTGGGAGAGCTTTCCGGAATATCTCGATGCGCTGGAGAGTCGTAAGCGCACCATCGATGTCGGAGCACAGGTACCGCACGGAGCTGTGCGCGCATACGCGATGGGAGCGCGGTGCAACACCAAGGACGATCTGCCGACCGATGAGGAGCTCGCACTCATGTGTGAGCTCGTACGAGAAGGTGTCAAAGCAGGGGCGCTCGGCTTCTCCAGCTCACGCACCTTCCTGCATCGCGACAAGCATGGCGTGCACGTGCCCGGCACCTTTGCGGGATCGGACGAGATGCTGGCACTCGGGCTCGCGATGAAAGGTCTCGGTCACCGGGTATTCGAGATGGTGTCGGATTATCTCGGCGAAGAGAACGAGTGGACGTGGGTCAAGCAGTTCGCGCGTGAAACCGGCCTGCCGGTGACCCTCGTCAATACCTCACCGATGGCCAAGGGTCAGACGATTTTCGACATCGCCGAGGAAGCCGAGCGCGAGGGGATGGACATCAGGCCGCAAGCCGCAGGACGTCCCACGGGGATTCTGCATGGGCTGCAGAGCAGCTTCCATGCGTTCGTGCGACATCCCACCTATGCGAAGGAGATCGCGCATCTTCCTCACGACGAGAAGATCGCGAAGATGAAGGACTCGGCGGTGCGCGCGAAGATCCTCGGCGAGAAGAGCGAGATGGGGCGCACCATCATGGCGGCGAGTCCCGAGGAGCTTCTCTGGATGGTGTTTCCCCTCGGCGAGGTTCCGAACTACGAGCCCGATCGGGAGGATAGCGTTGCCGGCCTCGCGAAGGCGCAGGGCAAGGATCCCTTCGAGACGATGTACGACCTGCTGGTGGGCGAGGATGGCAAGGAGCTCTTCTATCAGCCGCTCGGTGGTTATCGCGATTACGATCTCAATTCCCGACGCGATGTCATGGCGCATCCCAAAGTGCTGTATGGCTTGTCCGATGGCGGCGCGCACTGCGGAATCAT
>JAPULC010000188.1 GCA_027295305.1 Gammaproteobacteria bacterium | reverse complement strand
GCACGTGTGCGTCGGCAATCCCGCTTCCGAAATTCATCGTCTTTCGGAGGCGGAGGGGGTCGATCTGGTCGTGATGGGCACCCATGGGCGCCACGGGTTGGGACTGCTCCTGGGCTCGACGGCCAACGCCGTGCTGCACGGTGTCAAGTGTGACGTGCTGGCCGTACGTATCGGTGACATGGAAGAGTGATTGACCGGGGCAGGTCCCCTCTCTAATACCGCAAGAGTCTCGTCTGCCGTGAGTGTGTCGCCTAACAACGGCTACTTCGTTGCGCACGGCAAGCTCCAGAAATACCGTATGCGGGAGACGGCGATCGAAGAGCTCGGGCTGGACGGACGCGCCAGCACCCGCCTGATTCACGACCCAGCCAACGCCCCCGCGCCGAGCCTTGGCCGGTGTGTCGGCCTTTCGGCGCCCGCCGATAGCTACGGATACGTCTTAGTCCAAAAGGGTCAGAATGAAGAGATTCTTATGAACTTTTGGTATTAGACACTCAAAGCGATTAAACCGATTATACCGCGCAGATCGATTGATTCGATTAAAACGATAATTTCGCTGTAACCGATATAGAAGTACGATCGAACGCATGAAAGAAAAACGATACCTAACGCCAACGGAAGTCGCAGATTTACTGCTGGTATCCCCTATTACCGTCCGTCAATGGGCCCAGAAAGGTCTGTTGGAGGCGCGTATGACTGCGGGTGGTCACCGGCGGTTTTCTATCGACTCCGTTCGAGACTTTGCGCGTGAAATGGGACTTTCAGGAAATCTTGGGGAGGACGAAGGACGGCGAATCCTGGTAGTGGATGACGACCTGCACATCAACAAGTTCCTTGTGGATTTGTTGCGGCAGCGGGGCGGCGACGTGGTGGTGGACTCGGCTTTCGACGGGTTCGAAGCCGGCAGCAAGGTAGCAACCTTCAAGCCGGACGTCGTGTTACTCGACATCATGATGCCAGGACTCAACGGGATAGAGGTGTGCCGGAGGCTGAAGGGCGACGTGGAGACGATGCAGATCCACGTGGTTGCCATGACGGGGTTCGATGAACCCGGATTGGCCCGCAAGATCCTCGCAGCCGGTGCTGACAGGTTCTTTACCAAGCCGTTGAGAAACGACGACGTTCTGGAAGCCTGCGGGCTTCTAGAGTCAACGGCAGCGTAGAGGGCCAGGGCAAAGAAACGGGTGACCTTATGGAAGCAGCATGGAGCGACAAGGCCGCGGCGATCGACGAGAACACTGACAAGCTCGAAGGTCTTCAGGTTGTCGATGGAAGCAAGGCCGGCAAAGACATTGCCATCGATGACGATGTCATCGAGGAAGGAATTCCCCCCACATCTCGAGGCATCGGCGATGCCACCGAGATGTATCTCGCCGAGATCGGCGCCTCGCAGCTTTTGACCGCGGCCGACGAGGTACGCCTTGCACGGCGTGTCCAACGCGGCGACGCGGCCGCGCGCCGCAAGATGATCGAAAGTAATCTGCGCCTCGTGGTGAAGATTGCGCGCCGCTATTTGAATCGAGGGCTGCCGCTGCTCGATCTCATCGAGGAAGGCAATCTCGGCCTCATACGTGCAGTGGAGAAATTCGATCCGGAGCGCGGATTCCGTTTCTCCACGTACGCCACCTGGTGGATCCGTCAAGCCATCGAGCGCGGCATCATGAATCATGCGCGCACGATTCGCCTGCCGATTCACGTGGCGAAGGAGCTCAACGGTTACTTGCGCGCCGAGCGCGAGCTTTCGCAGAAGCTCGACCACGAGCCCTCCGTTGAAGAAATTGCGGATCTGGTGGACAAGCCGGCCAATGACGTGCGACGCGTCATGCAACTCGCCGAGCGCGTGACCTCCACCGATCTTTCCGGCGCCGACGAGGGCCGACCGTTTTCAGAGACGATAGCCGACGAACAGTCCCGTGACCCTGCCGTTCTGCTCGAAGACAATAATCTTCGTGGGCAGGTCGATCGCTGGCTGTCGGCGCTTGGCGAGAAGCCGCGCGAGGTTATCTGCCGGCGCTTCGGTTTACGCGGATACGACCTGTCCACCCTCGAAGAGGTGGGCCGCGAGATCGGTCTTACCCGCGAGCGTGTGCGCCAGATCCAGGTCGAAGCCTTGAAGCAATTGCGCGAGATGCTGGAGAACCAGGGTCTCAGGCGCGAATGGGTCATCACGAGCTGAGCCATGCGAGACGATACCCTCGTCGACCGCTGGCTGTCGTCGCTACCGGACGTGCTCCGCAAGGTGATATGCCGGCGATTCGGACTCGGTGGCGATGAAGCGGGTTCACTCGAGGATGTGAGCCGTGAGCTGGGCGTCACCCTGGAAGAGGTGTATCGATTACAGCGCATTGCGCTGACCGAGCTTCGCAACGTTCCGCCGTTCGGCTGATAACCAGCGGCTCTGACAGATCTCTCCCCCCGCGCCCGGTCGGCTCTGCCGCCGGGCGTTTCTTTTGTGGTCGTCAGAAGAAATTCACAGGGACGTGAATTTCTGGACATACACCAGTTAGCTCCTGTTACCGTTTGCGGATGTTGGTCGCGAGTGGGGTAGGGCATGGTCGGCAACGTGGCGTTCATCGGTCTGGGGGTGATGGGGTATCCCATGGCGGGGCATCTTGCCGCCGCAGGATTCGATGTCACGGTATACAACCGGACCACCTCGAGAGCCGAGAGGTGGTGCGAGGAACACGCGGGTCATTTGCAGGACACGCCCGCTGCTGCAGCAGCCGGTGCGGACGTGGTGTTGTGTTGCGTGGGCAACGACGATGACGTTCGCGAAGTCACCCTTGGCGCACAGGGCGCGTTCGAAGGCATGGGGGACAATGCGATCTTCATCGATCACACCACGGCTTCGGCCAACGTCGCGCGCGAGCTCGCCGCGGCCGCAACGCAACGAGGGTTTCACTTTCTGGATGCTCCGGTCTCCGGGGGCCAGGCAGGCGCTGAAAACGGGCAGCTCACCATCATGGTCGGAGGCGACGAGGAAATCTTCGCACGCGCGACGCCAGTGCTCGACTGCTATGCGAAGAGCGCGAAGCTGCTGGGCCCCGTGGGTGCCGGGCAGCTCACCAAGATGGCCAACCAGATCTGCATCGCCGGCGTGCTGCAGGGTCTGTCGGAAGCGCTGCACTTCGCGCGCCTTGCGGGTCTGGACGGAGCCGCGGTGGTCGATGTGATCTCCGGAGGGGCGGCGCAGTCGTGGCAGATGGACAATCGTTCACAGACGATGCTCGAGGACCAGTTCGAATTCGGCTTCGCGGTGAACTGGATGCGTAAAGATCTTGCCATCACGCTGGCTGAGGCACGGCGTAACGGTGCACGGTTGCCTCTCACGGCCCTGGTGGACCAGTTCTACGCCGATGTGCAGGAAATGGGAGGCGGGCGATGGGATACCTCCAGCCTGATCAGACGCCTCGATCCACCCAGATAGGAATGAGTGGGGTCCCACGACATCCTGACGGGCTTTAGAACCTTCAACTCAACGTGGAACCGAAGAACCGAGAGCATCGCACGGAGCGGATGCAGGAGGTCCCTCGTGCTACCGCTCGTCGGACGTCCCTGTCCTCCTCGCTGCGTATCGGCGCCACTCATTACATCCCTGTGTCGTGACGCCTCAAACGCCGCTCGAGGAACCTCCTGCATCCACTCCCCCAAACCACTACGTGGAACTGAAGAACCGTAGACGGCAGATTCCCGTCACCGTTTCGTAGTGAGAGCCGGTGCCCAGAAGCGGGTGTTGGAGTTTCTTTTGGCGGGGTGGAGGCGTCGCGGCTCCTTACCTAAAGAGCGACGTATGAGGCGGCGCCGCTCGCCAGCCTGGTAGACAGGACGTCTGCCAGGCGGTAGCGAGAAGAAACTCCAGCGACCGCTTCGTGCGTGTTGTCGCGTCGTGGGATACGTCAGCGCTTCGCCAGCGGCACGTAGTCTCTGCGGCTGACCCCGGTGTAGAGTTGGCGCGGCCGACCGATTCTGTATCCCCCCGCGATCATCTCGATCCACTGCGTGATCCAGCCCGGGGTCCTGCCGGTGGCGAAGATCACGGTGAACATGGTGGAGGGGATGCCCATCGCCTTCAGAATGATCCCGGTGTAGAAGTCGACGTTCGGATAGAGCCTTCGTTCTATGAAGTATTCGTCCTCGAGGGCGATCTTCTCCAGACGCTGGGCAATGCGCAGCATCGGATCCTCGATGCCGAGCTCGTCGAGCACCTCTCGGCAGGTCTCCTGCATCACCTTCGCACGGGGGTCGTAGTTCTTGTACACCCGGTGGCCGAATCCCATGAGCCTGAAGGTATCGTTCGGATCCTTCGCGCGGGCGATGAACTTGTCGATGTTCTTCTCGTCGCCGATGTCCCCGAGCATGTCGAGCACCGCTTCATTGGCACCTCCATGCGCCGGCCCCCAGAGCGCGGCGATGCCCGCGGCAATGCACGCGAACGGATTGGCACCGGTGGAGCCCGCGAGTCTCACCGTGGACGTGGACGCGTTCTGCTCATGGTCCGCGTGCAGCAGGAAGATGCGGTCCATGGCTTTCGCGAGCACGGGATTCACTTCGTATTCCTCGCAGGGCGTCGCGAACATCATGTGCAGGAAGTTAGCGGCGTAATCGAGATCATTGCGGGGATATACGAAGGGTTGACCGATGGAATATTTGTAGCTCATCGCTGCGAGGGTCGGCATCTTGGCGATCAGTCGATGCGCAGTGATGGTGCGATGCTCGGCGTCGTCGATGTCGAGCGAGTCGTGATAGAACGCGGACAGTGCTCCCACGACGCCACACATGATGGCCATCGGATGTGCGTCGCGGCGAAATCCCGAGAACAGATTGCGCAGCTGATCGTGCACCATGGTGTGGTTCTTGATCACCTCCACGAACGCCTCTCTCTCCGCCCGCTTCGGTAATTCGCCGTTCAGCAGCAGGTAGCAGAGCTCGAGATAGTCTGAATGCTCTGCAAGCTGTTCGATGGGATAGCCACGGTGAAGCAGTACCCCCTTGTCCCCATCGATATAGGTGATGGCCGACATGCATGCAGCGGTGGAGACGAACCCAGGGTCATAGGTGAAGAGGCCGTGCTGGGCCAAGCTGTTGATGTCGATGACGTCGGAACCTTCGCTTCCCGAGAGAATGGGTAGCTCGAGCGGCTCGTTTGCGCCGTGCACGCTGAGTGTGGCCTTCTTGTCAGCCATTGATTGCTCCTCGATTGCTGGGGCGCGAATGGATCGGCGGGCACGCCAATCTAAGAATTGGCTGGTCCGCTTGTCAATCGGTGAATCGCCATGGATGCCCTCGTCGCTGGTGTATTATGCCGGGGTGTTGCTCTATCATTCCGCCGCCGCGAGTTGCCAGTGTGCCGTCCCTTGCGGGACAGGACACTCGATACCATATGAATAAGCCCGCAAGACCGGTCTATCTGAACCTATTTCAGTTCCACTTCCCGTTGCCGGCGATTGTATCGATCATGCACCGCATTTCCGGTGTGGCGCTCTTTTTCGGCATGGCTTTGTTCCTCAACCTCCTCGCGATGGCGCTTGAGTCGGATGCAGGCTTCGACGAGGCGGCATCCCTCATTGCGACCCCTGTAGTCAAGTCGGCGGTGTGGGTCGTGCTTGCAGCGCTCATCTACCATCTGGTGGCAGGCGTCCGACACATGCTCATGGACTTTCACATCGGCGATAGCCTCCGGGGCGGGCGCATCGGGAGCCAATTGACCATGGCCACATCGGGTGTGCTGATCGTGCTCGCGGGAGCCTGGCTTTGGTAACGAATATTACCAGCCTCAGCCGCAGCGGGCTCTGGGACTGGGTCATCCAGCGCATTACCGCAGTGGTGCTGGCGCTCTACACGCTGTGCGTGGGCGGTTTCCTGTTGGCCAATCCCGATCTTACCCGCGCCGATCTCGTCGGCTATTTCGGCCACGGCGTGATGCAGATGTTCAGTACCCTTGCGCTTCTGTCCATTGCTGCCCACGGCTGGATCGGCCTGTGGACGGTGGGTACCGACTACATTCGGCCTCACTATTTCGGCGGCCGTGCCACGTCCTTTCGTTTCATATACCAGAGCGCCTGCATCATCACGCTGTTCGTCTACGTGCTCTGGGGTCTTCAGATCCTTTGGGGAGTGTGATGCCCGCCATCAGAACTCTGACGTTCGACGCCGTCATCATAGGCGGGGGCGGTTCAGGCCTCCGGGCGTCGTTGCAGCTTGCCCAGTCCGGCGTCAATACCGCTGTGATCTCCAAAGTATTTCCCACGCGCTCCCACACGGTCTCCGCGCAGGGAGGGATCACGTGCGCGATCGGCAGCGCGGATCCGGACGACGATTGGCGCTGGCACATGTACGACACGGTGAAGGGGTCCGATTACATCGGGGACCAGGACGCCATCGAATACATGTGCAGCGTGGGTCCGGAAGCGGTGTACGAGCTCGAGCACATGGGGCTTCCCTTCTCACGCACCGAAAGTGGACGCATCTATCAGCGACCTTTTGGAGGGCAGTCGAAGAATTTTGGGAAGGGCGGTCAGGCGGCGCGAACGTGCGCCGCCGCAGATCGCACCGGTCACGCGCTGCTGCACACACTCTACCAGGCAAACCTGCGTGCCGAGGCGGTGTTTCTCTCGGAATGGTTTGCCGTGGACCTGGTGACGAACCAGGACGGTGTGGTGGTGGGCGTCATTGCGATTGAGGTGGAAACGGGCGAGGTGGTGCATGTCAAGTGCAACGCCACGGTGCTGGCCACGGGGGGTGGCGGGCGCATCTACGCGTCGACCACGAATGCGCTGATCAACACCGGCGACGGTGTCGGTATGGCGCTGCGTGCCGGCTTCCCGATGCAGGATATGGAAATGTGGCAGTTTCACCCCACGGGAATTGCAGGGGTCGGCGTGCTCATCACCGAGGGTAGCCGTGGAGAGGGTGGCTATCTCATCAACAAGGACGGCGAACGCTTCATGGAGCGCTATGCCCCGACGGCCAAGGATCTGGCGGGACGCGACGTGGTATCGCGCTCCATGGTGCTCGAGATCGCCGACGGACGCGGTTGTGGTCCGAACGCGGATTATCTGCTCTTGAAGCTCGACCACCTCGGGGAGGATGTTCTGAACAAAAGGCTGCCCGGCATTCTCGAGCTTTCACGCACCTTCGCGGGGGTGGATCCGGTGCACGAACCCATTCCAGTCGAGCCCACGTGTCATTACATGATGGGGGGCATTCCCACGAACGTGCACGGTCAGGCGTTGAATCCGAACCCGGCAGGAGAGGACATCGAGTGCGAGGGGCTCTATGCCGTGGGGGAGGCGGCCTGCGTCTCCGTTCACGGCGCGAATCGCCTGGGGGGTAACTCGCTTCTGGATCTCGTGGTGTTCGGGCGCGCGGCGGGAATTCACATCGAGGAAGTCATCAGGCAGGGGGTTGCCTATCGAGATGCATCGGACGCCGATGTGGAGAAGGCATCGCAGCGGCTCAGACGCTGGGACGACTCCTCGGGGGGCGAGGGCGTGGCGGCGCTGCGCAGCGAGCTCCAGCAGACCATGCAGACTGATTTCGGGGTGTTTCGCACCGAAGAGCAGATGCGCGCCGGAATCAAGCG
Organism: Gammaproteobacteria bacterium; assembly: GCA_027295305.1. Taxonomy (GTDB): domain Bacteria; phylum Pseudomonadota; class Gammaproteobacteria; order Pseudomonadales; family Azotimanducaceae; genus JAPULC01. The sequence continues at coordinate 25,100 of JAPULC010000188.1, read as the reverse complement.
TCTGGCATCGCTCCGTGAGCGCATTGCGAACGCGCATCTCGTGGACAAGAGCCGAGCCTTCAACACCGCGCGGATGGAGGCCCTCGAGCTCGACAATCTGTTGGAGGTCGCGGAGGCCACCGCAATCGTCGCAGAGGAACGCCGCGAGAGCCGAGGCGCACACGCCCGCGTCGACTACCAGGATCGCGACGACGACAACTGGCTATGCCATTCGCTGTACATGCCCACCGATAAGCGCGTGGGTAAGCGCAGCGTGAACTTTTCTCCGCAGATCGTTGCGCCGTTTCAGCCAACCGAACGCAAATATTGAGGCATAACGAGAAATGAAATTCAGCGTTTACCGATACAACCCAGAGGTCGATGAGACGCCATCCATGCAGGACGTCGAGGTCGAGGTCCCGGAGGGCAGGGACCTCATGGTGCTCGACCTGCTGGAGCTTGCGAAGGCGCAGGATCCGACGCTCACCTTTCGCCGCTCGTGTCGCGAGGGCGTGTGTGGATCCGATGGCGTGAACATGAACGGAATGAACGGCCTCGCCTGCATTACGCCCGTGTCGGATGTGGCGAGGCGCGGCAAACTCGTGATCCGACCGCTGCCCGGCATGCCGGTGATCCGCGATCTCGTGGTGGACATGGGCCAGTTCTTCAAGCAATACGAAAAAGTGAAGCCCTATCTCATCAACGATGAAGCCCCGCCTGCCCAGGAGCGGCTTCAATCCCCGGAAGAGCGAGCACGTCTGGATGGACTCTACGAGTGCATTCTCTGCGCATGCTGTTCCACCGCCTGTCCCTCGTATTGGTGGAATCCCGATAAGTTCGTCGGTCCCGCCGGACTCCTTCAGGCGTACCGTTTTCTTGCCGACAGCCGTGACACCGCCACCGACGAGCGATTGGCAGCCCTCGAAGATCCCTTCAGCGTGTTTCGCTGTCGCGGAATCATGAATTGCGTGAGCGTGTGCCCGAAAAAACTGAACCCGACCCAAGCCATCGGTGAGATCCGCACGATGCTGCTGCAGCGAGGCACCTGAAGGGTCTCCCGGCGACCCCTCCGACGCGCCGTCGTACGCCAACTCTCCGCACGCCATGCTGCTAAAATACTGAGGTTCCCAGAATGAACCCGGGACCCTCGGTGAGGTCACTCTTTTGCACCCGCCCGTGATCTGAGCGCCGCCGTTTAGAGGTCGATAGCATGTCTGAAAGCTTCATGGAGCAGATGCAACGCACGTCCCATCTGTCCGGGGGAAACGTGTCTTACGTCGAGGCGTTGTACGAGGCGTTTCTCGAGGATCCGAACTCGGTGGGACCCGAGTGGCGTGACTATTTCGACAAGCTGCCACGGGTCGAAGGCGTCATCGCCGCCGATGTTCCCCACGCCCCCGTACGACAACACTTCGAGCAGCTCGGTAAGAACCGCCTTCGCAGCCGTCCGGCGCCGGTGAGCGCACCGGTCGCGAGCGAGCACGAGAAGAAACAGGTCTGTGTCACCGAGCTCATCAGTGCCTATCGTCATCGAGGTCACAAGAAAGCGACTATCGATCCTCTGGGGATGATGGAGCGTCCGCCGACCCCCATTCTGGATCTCGCCTTTCATCACCTGTCGGTGGCCGACTGGGACACGTTGTTTCGGACCGGCTCGTTCTTCTATGGCGCAGGCGAGGCGACCCTCGGCCAGATCGTCGATGCGCTCGAGCAGACCTATTGCGGCAGCGTGGGTGCCGAATACATGCACATTGTCGACGCCGCGGAGCAACTCTGGGTGCAGCAGCGCCTCGAGAGTGTGCGTGCGTGTCCACAGCTGAGCTTCGAAGCGAAGCATCACATTCTCGAGCGTTTGACCGCCGCCGAGGGACTCGAGAAATATCTGCACAACCGTTACCCCGGGACCAAACGCTTCGGTCTGGAGGGCGCGGAAAGTCTGATTCCGATGTTGCACGAGCTGCTTCAACGCGCCGGGTCTCACGGCATCGTGGAGGCCGTGACGGGAATGGCTCATCGAGGGCGTCTCAACGTGCTCGTGAACATTCTCGGTAAGGATCCGCGGGAACTCTTCGATGAGTTCGAAGGCAAGTTACCCGCGCAAGGCGGTTCTGGGGATGTGAAATATCACCTTGGGTTCTCATCGAATGTGATGACGCCCGGCGGCGAGATGCACGTGGCTCTTGCTTTCAATCCGTCGCATCTCGAGATTACCGGGCCTGTGATCGAAGGTTCGGTGCGCGCCCGCCAGGATCGGCGCAAGGACCCCACCGGGGCGCTGGTGCTGCCCATCGTCATACATGGCGATGCGGCGTTTGCGGGTCAGGGCGTCGTCATGGAAACCTTCCAGATGTCGCAGACGCGCGGATTTCACACCGGGGGCACCGTGCACATCATCATCAACAATCAGGTTGGTTTCACCACCAGCAATCCCGAGGATGCCCGCTCCACGGAGTACTGCAGCGAAGCGGCGAAGATGGTTCAAGCGCCGATCTTCCACGTCAACGGGGACGATCCCGAAGCGGTGGTGTTCGTGACGCAGATGGCCGTCGACTATCGCATGCAGTTTCACAAGGACGTCGTCATCGATCTGGTGTGCTATCGCCGCCGCGGGCACAACGAGGCCGAGGAGCCGTCAAAGACCCAACCGTTGATGTACGCGACGATTCGAACCCATCCAACAACGCGTGCACTCTATGCTGCGCGCCTCATCGAGGAGGGCATCCTCTCGAAAGAGGTGAGCGATCGCTTGATCGATATCTATCGCGACGCGTTGGAGGGGGGGCATCACGTCGCCTTGTCACTTGTTCACGAGCCCGACACGGCGCTCTTCGTCGACTGGTCGCCGTATATCGGTCATGACTGGAACGCACCTGCAGACACACGATTCGACCTCAAGACACTACAGGAACTCGGGCGACGTCTGGAACAGTTGCCGGCAGGATTCGTACCGCACAGGCAGGTGCAGCGACTGCTGGAAGATCGGCACAAAATGACTGCCGGCGCCATGCCGATCAACTGGGGATATGCAGAAACGATGGCCTACGCGACGCTGCTGCAGGAAGGCTATCCCATTCGCCTGACAGGACAGGACACGGGGGTCGGCACCTTCTCGCATCGCCATGCATGCATGTACAACCAGAAGGACGGTGAGCAGTTGATACCGCTGGCGAATCTCGCGCAGGGCGATACCACGTTCGAGGTCTACGACTCGCTGTTGTCCGAAGAGGCCGTGCTCGCCTTCGAGTATGGCTATGCCACGACCGCGCCGAAGCACGTTGTGATCTGGGAAGCGCAATTCGGTGACTTTGCCAATGGCGCACAGGTGGTGATCGATCAGTTCATCACGAGCGGCGAGCACAAGTGGGGACGGTTGTGCGGACTGACTTTGCTGCTACCTCACGGTTTCGAAGGCCAAGGCCCGGAGCATTCCTCTGCGCGCCTGGAGCGATACCTCCAGATGTCTGCCGAGCACAACATTCAGGTCTGCGTGCCAACGACGCCGGCACAGGTGTTTCACATGCTTCGTCGACAGGCCATTCGGCCCTTGCGAAGGCCCTTGGTCGTCATGACGCCGAAGAGCTTGCTGCGCCATAAACGCGCCGTCAGCACTTTGGAGGAGCTGACCGAAGGAAGCTTTCAGACCGTGATCGGCGAAATCGACGACCACGATCCAGCGCGAGTCCGGCGTGTGATTCTCTGCAGTGGGAAGCTTTACTACGAGCTGCTCGAACGACGCCGCGACGAGAATATCGAGGACGTGGTGATCGTGCGCCTGGAGCAACTCTATCCGTTCCCGGAGGCCGAGCTCGCGCGGGTCATCGCACCCTACAAGGCGCTCGCTGACGTGGTCTGGTGTCAGGAGGAACCGATGAACCAGGGCGCGTGGTACTGCAGTCAGCATCATATGCGCCATGTCATCTTCAATCACGACGATCGGCTTTATCTGAACTATGTTGGCCGTGACGGATCCGCGGCGGCGGCAGCGGGCTATATATCGTTGCATCTCGAGCAGCAGGAGAAGGTCATCCACGAGGCACTCTTTGGATCGTAACGCCCCACGCCGAATATCGCGGACGTCCGGTACGGGGATGTCGCGCCAGCCTTGCGGCTGGCGTAAGCAGGACCGCTTTTTGCGGAGCTTTTGCGGAAGAACGCGCAGCAAAAAGAAAAGGCCTGGGAGCGCGGTGGGAGACCACCAAGATGAAGGCGAACTTGGTTCGCCGCAGCGTCGGAGGAAATTCGCCCGGATGGCGAATTTCCAGAGGGCCACTAGTCAGGAGGACGAATGACCATCGAAATCAAGGTGCCCACCTTTCCGGAGTCCATCCCGGACGGGACCATAGCCACCTGGTACAAGCACACCGGTGAGAATGTGGAGCGCGACGAGCTGATCGTGGATGTCGAGACGGACAAGGTGGTGCTCGAGATCGTTGCACCAGCGGATGGCGAGATCTCCCAGATCATCAAGCAAGAAGGCGATACGGTGCTGTCGGAAGAGGTGATCGCGATCTTCAGTGAGGGAGTATCCCCGGCGCCCGCGGTTCGCGCCGAGCCAGCGAAGATAGCGGATTCGGCGGTGTCGATTCGAAGTGCCGGACCCGTGGAAGCACCTGCAGCAGTGGCGGCCGCTGCTCCGCGAACCGCTGCTCCGGCGAGCCCCGCCGCACGTAAGCTCGCAGACGAGCACGGCATCGAGGTTGCCTTGATTTCGGGCACTGGGCGCAACGGACGCATCACGAAGGAAGACGTGAGTCGTGCCGTCGAGATACGCGAAGAGGTACCCCAGGAGGCGCGCGCTGAGGCGCGCCAATACACCCTGGAGATTCCGCCGCCGGCGCCGCCGTCCCTCGCGCTCGCTCGGAGCGCTCCGCCGATGGCCGAATCACCGGCTGGTGAACGCGTGGAGCGACGCGTACCGATGACGCGACTGCGCGCGAGCGTGGCAAGACGTTTGGTGGAGGCGCAGCACAACGCAGCCATGTTGACCACGTTCAACGAGGTGAACATGGAGCGAGTGATGGACCTGCGACGTAAATACCAGGACCTGTTCGAGCAGACCCATGCGGGCACACGTCTCGGGTTCATGTCGTTCTTCGTCAGGGCGGCGGTCGAGGCGGTGAAACGTTTCCCCGCCGTGAATGCATCCATCGATGAGAACGACGTCGTCTATCACGGTTACTACGACATCGGTGTCGCAGTCAGCACAGAACGCGGGCTGGTGGTGCCGGTGATCCGCGATGCAGACGGCCTGAGCCTCGCCCAGATCGAAGACCAGACGCGCGAGTTTTCCGTCAAGGCGCGTGACAACAAGTTGACGCTGGATGAGATGAGCGGGGGCACGTTCACGATTTCCAACGGCGGCGTTTTCGGATCGCTGCTGTCGACCCCCATCCTGAACCCGCCCCAGACCGCAATTCTCGGGATGCACAAGATCGAGCAGCGTGCGGTGGTGGAAGAGGGCGAAATCGTTGCCCGTTCGATGATGTACCTGGCCCTTTCGTACGATCACCGTCTGATCGATGGCTCCGAAGCGGTCAGGTTCCTGGTCACCATCAAGGAGCTGTTGGAAGACCCAGCCAGGATTCTGCTGGAGATATGATGGGACAGGAATTAGCGTCCGGGACAGGGATGTCGCGCCAGCCTTGCGGCTGGCGTAAGCAGGACCGCTTTTTGCGGAGCTTTTTGCGGAAGAACGCGCAGCAAAAAGCAAGGGCCTGGGAGCGCGGTGGGAGACCACCAAGATGAAGGCGAGCTTGCTTCGCCGCAGCGTTGGAGGAAATTCGCCCGAATGGCGAATTTCGGGACAGGAACCAATCAAGGAACTCCAATGGCCGATAAGTTCGACGTCATCGTGATCGGCGCCGGGCCGGGGGGATACACGGCAGCGATTCGCTGTGCTCAGCTCGGCTTCAGCACTGCGTGCATCGACAAGTCGCAAGACAAGAGCGGCGCTCCGGTGCTGGGAGGCACGTGCTTGAACTGGGGCTGCATCCCGTCGAAGGCGTTGCTCGACGTGAGCCACAAGTTCGCTGAGGCGCGCGATCATTTCAGTGAGCTCGGCATCACGATCGAAGGAGTCGGTGTCGATGTCGCGAAGATGATGGCGCGCAAGGACAAGGTCGTCGCTCAGCTCACCGGCGGAATCGCGACGCTGTTCAAAGCCAATGGCGTCACGTCTATTGCGGGATGCGCAAGGCTGCTTGCGGGTAAGAAGGTGGAGCACACCAATGCGCAGGGCCAGGTGAGCATTCTCGAGGCAGGGCACGTGATTCTCGCACCGGGCTCGGTCCCCGTGGCGATCGAGCCCACGCCATTGAACGGCGAGCTCATCGTGGATTCGGAACGGGCACTCGAGTTCACGGAAGTGCCGCCACGCCTCGGCGTCATCGGCGCAGGCGCCATTGGGCTCGAGCTCGGCAGTGTCTGGAGTCGCCTCGGCTCCGAAGTGATCATCCTGGAAGCATTGGAGGAATTTCTGCCGGCGGCGGATCAGCGTATCGCGCGTGACGGACTGCGGATTTTGAAGAAGCAGGGAATGGACATTCGATTGGGTGCTCGGGTGATGGGCTCGAGCATCGAGGACAATGCCGTCAGCATCGAATACGTGGAAGGCGACGAGCAGAACCACGTGGAGGTCGATAAGGTGATCGTCGCCGTGGGAAGACGCCCCTACACGGAAGAGCTGCTGGCACCGGACAGTGGTGTGAATCTCGACGAGCGTGGCTTCATCTACGTGAACGAGGGTTGTGAGACCGAGGCACCGGGGGTCTATGCCGTCGGCGATGTGGTGCGCGGCCCGATGCTCGCCCACAAGGGCATGGAGGAGGGCATGATGGTCGCCGAGCGCATTGCAGGGGAGAAGTCACAAGTCAACTACGACACGGTACCTTCGGTGATCTACACCCATCCCGAGATTGCCTGGGTTGGAAAGACCGAGGAAGAGCTGAAGGCGAGTGGGGACGGTTACGTCGTGGGAAGTTTTCCGTTTGCAGCAAGTGGTCGAGCGTTGGCGGCGGCCGATGCGGAAGGAATGGTCAAGATCATCGCAGACGCCGAGTCCGACCGGATCCTCGGTGTGCACGTGCTCGGTCCCCAGGCATCGGAGCTCATTGCCGAGGCCGTGATCGCCATGGAGTTCAGCGCCAGCGCGGAAGATCTGGGTCTCACGATGTTCGCCCATCCCACGCTTTCGGAGTCAATGCACGAGGCCGCACTCGCGGTGGGCGGTCATGCTATCCACATGGTGAACCGAAAAAGAAGCAACTAGGGATTGCCGAGCGGCTACTCAGGAGCCCGAATGAACCTGCACGAATATCAAGCGAAGCAGCTCTTTGCCCAATACGGCGTGGCGGTGTCGCAAGGCATCGCAGTGGACACCGCTGACGAGGCCGTGGACGCGGCACGTAAGATCGGCGGTGAGCGCTGGATGGTCAAGGCACAGGTGCACGCCGGCGGTCGCGGCAAAGGTGGTGGCATCAAGCTGGTGGACAGCCTCGAGGATGTACGGAAATTCGCGGCGAGTCTCGAAGGTCGAAATCTCGTCACCTATCAGACCGACGCCAACGGTCAACCCGTCAGCAAGATCTACGTCGAAGTGCCAGCCGACATCGAGCGCGAGCTGTACTTCGGCGCCGTCATCGATCGCTCGGCACGCAGGGTCGTGTTCATGGCGTCCAACGAGGGTGGGGTCGACATCGAGTCGGTGGCACGAGACGCGCCTGAGAAGATTCTGCGAGCGGTGATCGACCCGTTCCTCGGTGCGCAACCCTATCAGGGACGCGAGCTTGCGTTCGGTCTCGGCCTCGATGGACAGCGGGTCGGCGAATTCGCGAAACTGTTCATTAGCCTCTCGAAGCTTTTTCACGAGTGCGATTGCTCGCTTCTCGAAGTCAATCCGCTCGTCGTCACGTCGGCTGGGGATCTTTTGTGTCTCGACGCAAAGGTCAACGTGGACGGTAATTCGCTCTATCGGCAGCCAGCGCTCGAAGCCCTGTACGATCCCACTCAGGAGGATCCACGCGAGGTGGAGGCAGCGACATTCAATCTCAGCTATGTGGCGCTCGATGGCACCATCGGATGCATGGTCAATGGCGCGGGGCTCGCCATGGGCACCATGGACCTCGTAAAACTCATCGGCGGTAGTCCTGCCAATTTTCTCGATGTCGGTGGGGGTGCGACTCAGGAAGCGGTGACCGAGGCATTCAAGATCATCCTGTCGGACAGCAATGTGAAAGCGGTTCTGATCAACATTTTCGGTGGCATCGTAAGCTGCGCCGTGATTGCCGATGGAATCATCGGCGCGGTGAAGGACGTGGGTGTCGAGGTACCGGTGGTGGTGCGATTCGAGGGCAACAATGCCGAGGTGGGGAGACGGAAGCTGCGCGAATCCGCACTCAGCCTGATCGCGGCCGAAAGCCTTGCCGATGCCGCGGAGAAGGCGGTGCTGGCAGCAAGGGATGCTTCGTGAGCATTCTCGTCGACAAGAACACCCAGGTCATCGTGCAGGGATTCACCGGATCTCAGGGTACGCTTCACAGCGAACAGGCGATCGCGTACGGCACGCAGATCGTCGGTGGCGTCACGCCGGGCAAGGGCGGCACCACCCACCTCGAACGACCGGTGTTCAACACCGTACGCGATGCGGTTGACGCTACGGGGGCGGATACCACGGTCATTTATGTTCCTGCGCCATTCTGCAAAGACTCCATTCTCGAAGCGATCGATTCCGGCATCGAACTCATCGTGTGCATCACCGAAGGCGTCCCGACCCTCGACATGCTCGTGGTGAAGGCCGTCGTCGACGCGCGTGGCGTGCGCTTGATCGGGCCCAACTGTCCCGGCGTGATCACCCCGGGCGAATGTAAGATCGGCATAATGCCCGCTGAGATCCACCTGCCGGGGCGTATCGGCATCGTGTCACGCTCCGGTACGCTCACCTATGAAGCCGTGAAGCAGACCACCGATCGGGGCTTCGGGCAGAGCACGTGCGTTGGAATCGGCGGAGATCCGATTCCCGGCAGCACGTTCATCGACATGCTCGAGCTTTTCGAAGCGGATCCGCAGACGCAAGCCATCGTGATGGTGGGGGAGATCGGTGGGACTGCGGAAGAAGAAGCGGCCGAGTTCATCAAGTCGAATGTCGACAAGCCGGTCGTGGCGTACATCGCTGGGGTCACGGCGCCCCCGGGCAAGCGAATGGGTCATGCCGGGGCGATCATTGCGGGGGGCAAAGGCACCGCGGCGGAGAAGTTCGCCGCATTGGAGTCGTCGGGGGCGCGAACGGTGCGAAGCCTGGTGGAAATCGGAGATGCTCTCGCCGAGATACTGACGGAGGCATGACGATGGCCGAGGCGGTCGAGACCCACGTTTTTCAGACCGAGGTCAAGCAACTACTGCATCTCATGATTCACTCGCTGTACAGCAACAGCGAGATTTTTCTGCGCGAGCTGATCTCGAATGCATCCGACGCGAGCGACAAGCTGCGCTTCGAGGCGCTATCGAATGCGGAACTGCTGGAGGACGATCCGGAGCTCGAGATCGTCGTCCGGTATGACGCTGATGCGAAGACCGTCAGCGTGCGCGACAACGGCATCGGGATGAGCCGCGAGGAGGTCGTGGACAATCTGGGAACCATTGCCCGCTCGGGTACTGCAGAGTTCCTGGGTAGCCTGAGCGGTGATCGACAGGCCGATGCCGCAATGATCGGACAGTTCGGCGTTGGGTTTTACTCTTCGTTCATCGTCGCCCACGAAGTGGAGGTATTGACTCGACGAGCAGGCCAGGACCCGGATACGGGCACGCGCTGGATCTCCGGTGGTGAAGCGGAATACACCGTTGAGAACGTATCGGGTCTCGAGCGAGGCACGCAGGTCACTCTTCATCTGCGTGACGATGCGAAGGAGTTCGCCGACGGTTCGCGTCTGCGCACGATTTTGCGCAAGTACTCCGACCACATCGGCGTTCCGATCCGGATGCCGAAAGAGGACGAGGCTGACGCCTTGGAGACGGTCAATACGGCGAAGGCGTTGTGGACGCGCCCGCGAGCCGAGGTGAGCGACGACGAATACAAGGAGTTCTACAAGCACGTCGCCCACGACTTCGAGGATCCACTTACGTGGTCGCATAATCGTGTGGAAGGAAAGCTCGATTATATGAGCCTCGTCTACATCCCCCGGCGGGCCCCGTTCGATCTGTGGCAGCGCGAAGCGCCTCGCGGGTTGAAGCTCTACGTCCAGCGCGTGTTCATCATGGACGATGCCGAGCAATTTCTGCCGTTGTATCTGCGTTTCGTTCGCGGCGTGGTGGATTGTCCCGATCTTCCCCTCAACATCTCACGTGAGATCCTCCAGAACGACTCGCGGGTGGAGAGCATTCGTAGCGCTCTCACCCGACGGGTTTTGGATTTGCTCAACAAGATGGCGAAGAGCGCAGCGGATGACTACGTGACATTCTGGAGCGAGTTCGGCCTGGTGCTGAAGGAAGGACCAGCGGAGGACTTCGGCAACAGAGAAGCCATTACCAAGCTCTTCCGCTTCAGCACTACTCACACCGACAGCGACGCGCAGGATCAGTCACTCGAGGACTATGTCGGACGAATGCGTGAAGCCCAGAAGGAAATCTACTACCTCTGCGGCGACAACTTCACAACGGTGAGTAAGAGCCCGCACCTGGAAATATTCAAGCGAGAAGGCATCGAGGTGGTTCTGCTCCACGATCGGATCGACGAGTGGATGATGACGACACTCGAGGGGTTCGACGGAAAGAAATTGCGGGACATCGCACGCGGTGAGCTCGATCTCGGAGAGCTCGTCAGTGACGCAAGCTCGAAGAGCGGCGACGCCGCGGATCGCTCGGCGTTCATCGAGCGCCTGAAGCAGGTGGTGGGAGAGAGGGTAGAGGATGTGCGCTTCTCGGTGCGGCTCACGGACTCTCCCGCATGCCTGGTCGTCGGCGACTTTGCCCTTGGCTTTCAAATGCAACGCGTGATGCAGGCTGCGGGACAAGACGTTCCAGAGACCAAGCCTGTCTTCGAGCTGAATCCGGATCATCCGTTGGTCGAGCGATTGGAGGCCGAAGTCGACGAGGCACGCTTTGCCGACCTCACCCTCGTGCTGTTCGATCAGGCACGGCTTGCTACGGGCAGCCAGCTGAGTGACCCTGGAGCCTACGTCGAGCGGATGAACCGACTGTTGCTGGAGCTGTCGGCCAGTTAAAAGGCAGGCGATGAAATTCGCCAGGACGGCGAATTTCCGGACAAGAACCTGGGCAAGAACGAAGCTCCTTTGACAGGGATGTCGCGCCAGCCTTGCGGCTGGCGTAAGCAGGACCGCTTTTTTGCGGAGCTCTTTGCGGAAGAACGCGCAGCAAAAAGAAAGGGCCTGGGAGCGAAGGCGAATTTACTTCGCCGCAGCGTGGGAAGAAATTCGCCCGGACGGCGAATTTCGGGACAAGAAATAGAGGGGCGTGAGATGAGCGAAGTGACCATAGCGGGGGGCGGAAATTTCGGCACCGCGATGGCCAACATCATCGCGGACAACGGCCACACCGTGAATCTCTGGATGCGTGATGCGCAGCAGGTCGAAGACGTGCGCAGGCATCGTGAAAATAGACGCTACCTACCCGGACATCCCCTCAACGACCTCATCGTACCGACGGACGATCTTGCGGGTTGCGTCGGGCGCAGCGAGGTAATATTCGTCACGGTGCCGAGCGCGTCGTTTCGCGAGGTTGCGCGAGAGCTCAAGGCGTTCGTCGACGACGAGCGCCATTGTCTGGTGAGCGCAACGAAAGGGATCGAGGCGAGCAGCTTCAAGCTGATGAGTGACATTCTTGCCGAGGAATGCCCCGCGGCAGGCGTGGGGGCCATCAGTGGTCCCAATCTCGCCGAGGAGATTGCCGATCATCATTACACGGCGACGGTGATAGCGAGTCAGAGCGAGTCACTGTGCGAACGTGTTCAGGAACTCCTGGCGAGCAGTTACTTCCGTGTCTATGCAAGCTCGGACATCTACGGCGTCGAGCTGGGTGGTGCGCTGAAGAATATATATGCGATTGCCTGTGGGATGGCGTCGGCGATGGGCGTGGGGCAGAACACCATCGGACTGCTCATTACGCGCAGTCTTGCGGAGATGAGCCGCTTTGCCGTCGCGCTGGGAGCGGATCCGCTCACGTTTCTAGGGCTTGCAGGTGTGGGGGATCTCATGGTGACTTGCACTTCGCCGCTGAGCCGCAACTTCCAAGTGGGATATCGCGTCGCGCAGGGCAAGTCCCTCGACCAGGCGATGGAGGAGCTCGGCAAATTGGCCGAAGGTGTGAATACCCTGCGGCTGGTGTGGGCGAGGTCTAAGGAGCTCGACTTGTACATGCCTCTGGTGATGGGCATTCACGAGATCCTGTTCGAGGGCCAGAGCCTGCCGGATGTGATCGGTCGCCTCATGTCCGCACAGCAGGGACGGGATGTGGAATTTGTCGTTGTACAATGACCCTTCATGATGAAGGAAGGCGCCGGAACAATGGATGAAGAGCTCAAGGAACATCTGACGGATGAGTCCCAGTGGCTGCGGCTGCTCTACATGGTGCTGTTCGTGATCATATTTCAGCTGGTCGAGGGGGTGGTCACCATCGTATGGGTGATTCAATTTCTCTGGGTGATCATATCGGGGTCGCGCAACCAGAACCTGCTGTCCCTCGGGTCCAAGCTGACCGCCTACGCGAGAGATATCCTTGCGTTTCTGACGTATTGCTCCAGCACCAAGCCGTTTCCGTTCGCGGATTGGCCGGAAGGTGTCGTGGTGGAGCAACGCGCAGCAGCGCCGGAGAGCACCCAGCCCCCCGAGACGCCGTCGGCGCCTGACGACAGCTGAGATTGGCTCTTCGTGGGCTCATATTGACGGTACTCTCGCTTGCGGCCGTTACGGCGGTGGCAGGCGAAGACCTGCCTGGCAGCTCAGATCTACCGGGGATCCCTCGTTTCCCAGGATCATGGATCTTGGAGTACACCCCAGGCGATGCCGTTGTCCCTTACGAGTACGTATTCGGTCCGGTGACGAAGAGTGGTGCGTTCGTGCGTGGGAAGGAGTCGTTGCGGTTGCGGGGACGCGTCACCAAGGTCACCTATCAGATGCCACCCGGGGTGACGAGCGCGGAGACGTTTGCACACTTTCAGCGCCTTGTCACCGTGGCGCAGGACGACCATTCATTCGTCTGCAGCGGTCGCGATTGCGGGCGCAGCCAGCACTGGGCGAGTGGTATCTTCGAGAATCCAACGCTCTATGGACCCGATAAGAATCAATTCTACCTCGCCTCGCCATTCAGCCATCGCGGCGAGGAATATCTGCTGTCGATTTACGTCATCCAGCGTGGCAACCGTCGGGTCTATGCGCACCTCGAACTCCTGAGCGTGGACGAAATGTCAGGGCTCACCGGCGCCGCTGGACTCACGCAGGAGCTGCAGCGCAACGGGTATGCGGCGATCGAGGGGGTAGGCATCGAGGACAGCGGTGCCGTGGCGCTCAGCGCGGAGCTCGCAGAGCGTCTGCGCACCGAGCTCGGGTCTCTCGCCAACCGACGCGTATACGTCGTGTGTCATCTTTTCGGTGCCGACGATGCCGACACACTGATCGAGAATTCACGCCGGTGCGCACGCAACTTCGTGGAGGCATTGGGAGATTTCCCCGGTCCCGATCTGGTTGCTTTCGGGGCAGGTCCTCTGTTTCCGCGATCAGGCAGCGGCAACGAATCCCACGTGGAGCTCGTGATTCCCTGATGGATTGGAGTCGCAGCGACGAGCTGGCCGACGAACTCTCCTCGGTAGGCGATTTGCTGCGCTTCTGCGCGACGTTGTTCGAGCGCGAAGAGATCTTCTGCGGGCACGGCACCGACGACCGTTGGGACGAGGCCGTGGCACTCGTAGTGGGTCATCTGAGATTGCCGTGGGATCGCGCGGATCTCGTGCTGGATGCGAAGCTGATGCGCGACGAGCGGCGCCAGCTGATCGAATTGGCGAGGAAGCGCGTGGAGGCTCGGATTCCGGTGCCTTATCTCACTGGGTTCGCGTGGTTTGCGGGTCATCGCTTCGAGGTGGATCCGCGGGTCGTGGTGCCGCGTTCGCCCATCGCGGAGCTCATCGAGGCTCACTTTCAGCCGTGGCTCGGTGTGTTGGAGCCCCGGCGCATACTCGATCTGTGCGCGGGTTCGGGGTGTATTGGCATCGCCTGCGCCCATGCGTTCCCCCGAGCCGAAGTGGATCTGGTGGATGTTTCGGCTGACGCGCTCGAGGTCGCGCGCAAAAACGTGGTGCGCCATGGTGTTGCCGACCGCGTGAGTCTCGTGAAGTCGGATCTGCTCGAGGCTGTGCCCGAGACCCGCTACGAGCTCATCGTATGCAATCCACCCTACGTTGCCGACTCCGAGCTCGGTGAGATGCCGCCTGAATACGCGCACGAGCCCCGATTGGGACTGGCCGGCGGGGATGACGGGCTTCAATTCGCGCTTCGCGTGTTGTGCGCCGCGCGGGCCTATCTGCATGCGGATGGCATTCTCGTGATGGAGGTGGGAGATGCTGGGGCCGCGCTGGAGCGGCGATGCTCGTCGCTTCCTTTTTTATGGCCTGAGCTCGAGGGTGGCGGGCGAGGATTGTTTGTGTTGCGCGCGCGAGATCTGCCGGAATCGGCGGAATCTCTATAATGCAGCGCTATGAGCGGCAATAGCTTCGGTCAGCTGTTTCGTATCACCACCTGGGGCGAGAGCCATGGGCCCTCCATTGGCTGCGTGGTGGATGGCTGCCCGCCCGGCATGGCCCTTGCCGCGGCCGACATCCAGCAAGATCTGGATCGCCGGCGCCCGGGTACCTCACGCTTCACGAGCCAGCGCCGGGAAGCCGACGAGGTCGAAATTCTGTCCGGCGTCTTCGAGGGCACCACCACCGGAACCCCCATCTCGCTGTTGATCCACAACACGGATCAACGTTCTCGCGACTATGGCGCCATCAAGGATCAGTTTCGCCCAGCTCACGCGGACTACACCTACTACCAGAAGTACGGCATCCGGGACTATCGAGGGGGTGGCCGGGCGTCGGCACGCGAGACCGCCATGCGGGTGGCTGGCGGCGCGGTTGCCAGAAAATGTCTGCTCGAGGGTTATGGCATCGTGGTGCGGGGATATCTCGCCCAGCTCGGTCCCATCGGGGTGGAGGAATTCGACTGGTCCGAAGTGTCCAGAAATCCCTTCTTCTGCCCGGATGCAGCCAAGGTCCCGGAGATGGAGGCATTGATCGAACAGCTGCAGCGCGAGGGCAATTCGGTGGGCGCCAGGGTGAACGTGGTGGCATCGAACGTGCCGACGGGACTCGGCGAACCGGTGTTTGGGAAGCTCGATGGTGATATTGCCGCAGCCCTCATGAGCATCAACGCGGTGAAGGGGGTCGAGATCGGGTCGGGATTTGCATCGATCGAGCAGAAGGGGACCGAGCACCGCGATGAGCTCAGCATCGAAGGATTCCTGTCGAACAACGCGGGGGGTGTTCTCGGCGGGATCTCCAGCGGACAGGATATCCTCGCGAGCATCGCGCTCAAGCCCACATCGAGCCTGAGAATTCCCGGACGCAGCCTCGACATTCACGGCAATCCCGTCGAGGTCGTGACCACGGGACGCCACGATCCGTGCGTCGGAATACGCGCCACGCCCATTGCCGAGGCCATGCTGCTTCTGGTGCTCATGGATCACTGCATGCGCGCGCGCGCACAGATCCCGGATTTCGACGCGAAGCACCCGCGCCGTTGAAAATGGGGTCAGACCCCATTTTCAGACGCACTCCCGCAAGACTTCCAAAAAGGCGTTCGCCGCGTTGGAGAGTGTGCGGTCGGGGTGGACGACCACACCGAGTGTGCGCTCCAACCCCTTGGCCTCCGGCACCGGAATGGTCGCTAGAGTTTCGTCGACCATGGTTTCGGGGAGCACGCTCCAGCCCAATCCCACCGAGACCAGCATGCGAATCGTCTCCAGGTAGTTGGTGGACATTGAGACCTCGAGCTCGAGTCCGCGCTGCTCGAAGAGCGCCACGATGATACGGCCGGTGTAGGTCGACATCCCCGGGAGGACCACGGGGTGAAGGCAGAACTCTCGCAGACTCCCGTGCTCGCGGGAGGCAAGGGGATGATCCCGCGCGACCACGAAGCACAGGGGATCGGGCCAGAGCACTTCGTAGGCGAGGCGGGGATGACCGGCGGGGGCCAGGGTAACCACCCCGAGCTCGGAGTCTCCGTGGAGCACCAGATCGTGAGCCGGCTCTGAATCCAGGAAGTCCAGGTCGAGATGCACCTGAGGATGGCGATCGGAAAACGCTCGCAGAACCGGCGGCAGTCGATGCAGGCCGACGTGATGGCTGGTGGCGATGGAGAGTGATCCGCTCACGTCGCCTGTCAGGTTCCTGACGAGGGTTTCGGTGTCCTGTACCTCCCGCAGAATCGCCTCGGCCCGCGCCAGCAGAACGCGCCCCGGCTCCGTGAGGCGCACTTCGCGCGCCATGCGGTCGAAGAGCCGTGTGCCAAGCTGCATCTCGAGATTTCCGATGCGCTTGCTGATCGCTGGCTGGGACAGGTGTAACTCGACCGCAGCAGTGGAGAACGAACTCGATTGGGCCACGGCCACGAAGGTTCTGAGCTGGCTCAGATCCATAACGTATCTTCATGCATTGGATAAAAATTATGAATTTGTGTTATTCATGGGCCGAGAATAGCATGACGCGCCCCGATCATCGTTCGAAGGACCCAGCCACATGGCGCGCACCCTCTATGACAAGCTCTGGGACGCTCACCTCGTCAAGGAGCGCGAGGACGGCAGCGCGCTGATCTACATCGACAGGCATCTCCTGCACGAGGTCACCTCTCCCCAGGCGTTCGAAGGACTGCGAATCAAAGCGCGCAACCCCTGGCGCAGGGATGCCAATCTCGCGGTCCCCGATCACAACGTACCTACCACCGACCGGGAGAAGGGAATCGATGGCATCACCGATCCTGTATCGCGGATTCAGGTCGAGACCCTCGACGATAACTGCAAAGAATTCGGCATCGAGGAGTTCGCTATCGATGACGTTCGGCAGGGCATCGTGCACGTCATTGGCCCGGAACAGGGTGCCACTTTGCCTGGGATGACCGTGGTATGCGGCGATAGTCATACCTCGACGCACGGCGCATTCGGCGCCCTGGCCCTTGGGGTGGGTACCTCCGAGGTCGAGCACGTGCTTGCCACCCAGTGTCTGGTGCAGAAGAAGGCGCGCAACATGTTGGTGCGTGTGGAGGGCACATTGGCCCCCGGGGTCTACGCAAAGGACGTGGCGCTTGCGATCATCGGCCAGCTCGGCACCGCCGGCGGCACAGGCAGCACCCTGGAATACGCCGGAGAGGCAATTCGAGGGTTGAGCATGGAAGGTCGCATGACTCTGTGCAACATGACCATCGAGGCAGGAGCCCGGGCCGGGCTCGTCGCGGTGGACGAGACCACCATCGGTTATCTCGAGAACCGGCCCTTTGCGCCGCACGGCGAGCAATGGGAGCAGGCGGTAGAAAGCTGGCGCGCGCTACGCTCCGATGAAGGGGCGGTGTTCGATCACGTGGTCGAGCTCGCCGCGGAGGCCATCTCGCCTCAGGTCACGTGGGGAACTTCCCCTGAGATGGTGGTTTCGGTCGGGGAAAAGGTGCCGGACCCAGCCGCCATCGAAGATGCCGGCAGGCGCGAAAACTACGAGCGGGCATTGATCTACATGGGACTCACTGCGGGTATGGCCATCACGGACATCCACCTGGATCGTATATTCATCGGCTCGTGCACGAACTCGCGCATCGAGGATCTGCGCGCGGCTGCCGACGTGGTGTCGGGCCGTCGTGTGGCATCCACCATCAAGCAGGCGCTGGTCGTCCCGGGCTCGGGCCTGGTCAAGCAGCAGGCAGAGGCAGAGGGGCTTCATCGAATTTTCATCGACGCGGGTTTCGAGTGGCGATCCGCTGGATGCTCCATGTGCCTGGCTATGAATCCGGATCGGCTCGAGAACGGCGAGCACTGCGCCTCGACCTCCAATCGCAACTTCGAAGGCAGGCAGGGGTATGGGGGCCGCACCCATCTGGTGAGTCCGACCACCGCGGCTGCGGCGGCCATCGCCGGCCACTTCGTGGATCCGCGGGAACTGATGGCGGGGGAAGAGCGACACAGGGGTGCCGACCGATGAAGACATTCACACAACACACGGGATTGGTGGTCCCATTGGATCTGGCCAATGTGGACACCGATCAGATCATTCCGAAGCAGTTTTTGAAGTCCATTCGACGCACGGGCTTTGGCGACCACCTGTTCGATTCGTGGCGCTATCACGACGAGGGCGACCTGGATAAGAGCCCGAACGAGCGGGACATCAATCACGAGTTCGTGTTGAACGTGCCACGCTATCAGGGTGCCAGCGTCCTCCTCGCCAGGGCGAATTTTGGCTGCGGTTCGTCACGTGAACACGCCGCGTGGGCACTCGATGAATACGGGATTCGTTGCGTCGTCGCTCCCAGCTTTGCCGACATATTCTTCAATAACTGCTTTCAGAACGGCTTGTTACCCGTTGTTTTACCTAAAGATGTAGTCGACCGGCTGTTTCGAGAAGTGGAAGACAGCCCGGGCTATTCGCTGACCGTCGACCTGGCCGCACAGGAGGTGCGCAGCCCGAGTGGCGAGCGCTACGCGTTCGAGATCGATGGGTTCCGCAAACAATGCCTGTTGAAGGGAATCGATGAGATCGGTCTGACCCTCGCGGATGCCTCCGCCATCCGCGCATACGAGGCGCGTCGCAGACAGGAAGCACCCTGGCTGTTTCAAGACTCGTCCACCTCATAATTCAGATTAGGAAAGTTCGTTAACTATCTATTATGAATAGAAAAATACTCGTCATCCCGGGAGATGGGATCGGTCCCGAGATCCTTGATCACGTCGTGAGGCTGATCGAGGTGGTGGCGTCCAAGGAGGGTCACACGTTCGAGCTCGCCGACGCGCTGGCCGGGGGCGTGGCCATCGACGCCGAAGGGACCCCGCTACCCGCGCAAACCCTGGCGAAGGCAAAGGCGGCGGACGCCGTATTGCTGGGGGCCGTGGGAGGTCCCAAGTGGGACCATCTGCCCGTCGACCAGAAGCCCGAGCGGGGGCTGCTCGGTCTGCGCTCGGGGCTCGAGCTATTCGCTAATCTCAGGCCGGCGATTCTGTTCTCACAGCTTGCCGATGCCTCGTCGCTCAAATCCGAGATCGTCGCCGGGCTCGATATCCTGATCGTGCGGGAGCTCACCGGTGGCATCTATTTCGGTGAGCCGAGGGGCGTCGAGGTCATTGCCAATGAGCGCCGGGGCTTCAATACCTACGTCTACACCGAGCACGAGATCCGACGCATCGCGCGGGCGGCATTCGACCTTGCCCGCAAACGCAACCGCAGGCTCTGTTCCGTGGACAAGGCCAACGTGTTGGAAGTCACGCAGCTGTGGCGCGACGTGGTGAACGAGGTGGCGGAGGAATATTCCGACGTAGAGCTCACCCATCAGCTCGTCGACAACGCGGCCATGCAACTCGTGCGCGCGCCGAAGCAGTTCGATGTCATCGTGACGGGCAACCTGTTCGGCGACATCCTCTCGGACGTGGCGGCGATGCTTACCGGATCACTCGGCATGTTGCCGTCGGCGTCCCTCGATGCGCATGGGAAAGGGATGTACGAGCCGGTGCATGGCACCGCACCCGACATCGCAGGTCAGGATCTCGCGAATCCCCTCGCCACCATTCTTTCGGTCGCGATGATGATGCGATACACCTTCGACCTGCCTGAGGTGGCGGCGCGCATCGAGGCGGCCGTGGAAGCGGTCCTCGACCAAGGCTTGCGCACGCGGGACATTCTTCCCGAGGGAAGCACCGGGCTCCAGCAAGTGGGAACCGCTGCGATGACTCAGGCAGTGATCGATGCCTATGGAGGCTGATGCCATGACGGACAAGCGGTGGAACGTTGCGGTTGTCGGTGCCACCGGTGCGGTTGGCGAAGTGCTCGTGGAAATCCTCGAGGAGCGGAAATTTCCGATCGGTGAGCTACATCTGCTCGCGAGTCAGCGCTCCGAGGGAAAGACCGTTCTGTTCCGCGGGAAAACCCATCGCATCGAACGTCTCGATGAATTCGACTTCGCGAACGCCGAGATCGGCTTTTTTTCTGCCGGTGGCAGCGTCTCGGAGGAATACGCGCCGCAAGCAGTGTCGGCAGGGTGTGTGGTGATCGACAACACTTCGAAGTTTCGCTACGACGATGAGATTCCGTTGGTGGTGCCGGAAGTCAATCCAGAGTCCCTCGCGAACTTTCGCAATCGCAACATCATCGCAAATCCGAACTGTTCCACCATTCAGATGGTGGTGGCGTTGAAGCCGATCTACGACGCGGTGGGGATCGAACGGATCAATGTCGCCACCTATCAAGCGGTGTCGGGCGCCGGCCGCAAGGCGGTGGTCGAGCTCGCGGAGCAGACCGCAAAGCTGCTGAACGCGAGACCCATAGAGCCGAGCGTGCATTCGCGACAGATCGCGTTCAATGCGCTCCCTCACATCGACAGCTTTCAGGAGAACGGCTATACCAGAGAGGAGATGAAGATGGTGTGGGAGACCCGCAAGATTTTCGGGGATGAATCCATCCAGGTGAATCCGACCTGTGTGCGGATCCCGGTCTTCTTCGGGCACTCAGAAGCGGTGCATGTGGAGACCCGCGACAAGCTTTCGGCGGCCAGCGCCAGGGATTTGCTGGAACGCGCGCCCGGCGTCGTGGTGATGGATTCCCGCGTCGATGGGGGGTACCCCACGGCGGTGACGGAGGCCGCTGGACAGGATGCGGTTTACGTCGGACGCATCCGTGAGGACATCTCGCATCCTCGCGCTCTGGATCTCTGGGTGGTCTCTGACAACGTCAGGAAGGGGGCCGCCCTGAACGCTATACAAATCGCGGAGCTTTTGATAAAACAACTTCTATAAGCGATACTTACTGAACTTTCGAGAGAACGTTTCTAGGTTATCCTTCCAATTGGCTATAGGGATTCGGTAGGCCTGAGACGCGGGGTTTTGCCGGTTACGGCCAGTTAGGGATAACGGCGAGGGATTCTAGGCTATGGCGCGTACTCCAGCGTTCGTTCTCGGGGCAGTATGTACGCTCTGGGCGACCGTGGTAAGTGCACTCGGACTCGGGGACATCACCCTTCATTCCGCACTGAACCAGAACTTCAACGCCGAGATTCAGCTGCTTCGGATACGCGATCTCGGAAACGACGAGATGATCCCACGCCTCGCATCCGCGCAGGATTTCGAGCGCATCGGCATCGAGCGATTCTTCTTTCTCACCAGCCTGAATTTCGATATCGAGCGCGTCGGAAACGATGCCATCGTCCGCATCAGCTCGCGCGAACCCGTCACCGAGCCCTATCTCAATTTCCTCGTCGAGGTAATCTGGCCCAGCGGACGACTTCTCAAGGAGTACACCGTGCTCCTGGATCCCCCGGTGTTCACAAAGGACGAGGGGGTAGCACCGGTGTCCCCGGGCCGCGCGATGGTGGCGCCGGACCGTGGTGTGGGTCTGGTGGTTCGCGAGGATGTGGAAATTCCCCTGCCCGTGGAAGACGTTGAGCGTCCGGCAGCACTGCCTGCCTACACGAAGGAGGAACGGTTCGCGGGGGAGACGTACGGCATGACGGACCGCGACGACACCATGTGGTCCATTGCGCTGATGACGCGCCCGAGTCGCGACGTCAGCGTGCAACAGACCATGCTTGCATTCGTTCGCATGAATCCCGAAGCGTTCATCGGAAACAACGTCAATCTCGTGAAGGCCGGCTTCGTGCTGCGGGTGCCGACCGAAGACGAAATTCGGCAGCTTTCTCAACGCGAGGCGGTGGCGGCCGTGATGCGCCACAACGCGCTTTGGGAGTCCTATCGCATTGGCGAAGGCATCGAACCCATTGATGCCTCGGAGCCGAGCATGAGCCGCACATACGCCGAGACCGGGCGTGACGAAGGCGAGCTGCGTCTCGTCTCATCCGCCGACGCCGGCGCCGAGGCTGCCACCGGGGCGAGTGATGTCACGCGAGGCGCTAGCGCGACCCGCGACATGTCGATGGCGGGGCTCACGGCTACGGAGGAGGAACGCGATCGGGTTGCACGCGAGAACGACGAATTGCGCGAGAGCCAGCGGATGCTGGAATCGCAGAATGAAAACGTCCGGCGCCAGCTGCAGATAAAGGACGAACAGCTTGCGCAACTGCAGCAGCAGCTCCAACAGGTCCGCGAGCAGATGGCGGAAGTGCAGCAACAGCCGCCCCCGGCGCAACCACGCACTCCCACGGTGACCACACCCGTCCCGGAGCCCGCGGCGCCCGAGTCGAGCGGCCCGTTCGCATTCGTGCTGAACAACATCGTTCTGGTGGGCGGCGCGCTCGCGCTGGTCATCGTGCTGTTCGTGGCGCTCAGGGTGTACTCGGCGCGACGTGAAGCCGTGGAGTTCGATGACGTTTCCTTCGAGGAGGCGTTGCCCGATGAGTTCGACGTCTTCGATTCCGCCGAGCAGCCAGCAGTAGCGGCACCGGGTGAACGCTCGGAGCAGTTCATCGACCTCGCCGAAGAGGAAGAGCCGGAATCGGTAGATGTAGCAGAACCGGATTTCGCCTTCGACGACGACGACGAGCTGGAGATCGGGGACCAGACTCTGCAGACCTCCGATGTCGTGAGCGAAGCCGACATTTACATCGCCTATGGGCGATTTCCGCAGGCCATCAGCTTCCTGCAGAGCGCGTTGGAGTCGGAGCCGCAACGCAGCGACGTACGCCTCAAGCTGATGGAGGTCTACGTCGAGACCAAGGATCTGGAAGGCTTCAGCGAGCAGAGTAAGGCGCTGCTGTCACAAGCCGAAGGCGATGAGGCGGTGATGCGCCGAGCCCGTCAGCTTCAGGCTCAGATTCCAGGCGCGGACGCGATTCCGGCTTCAGGCCTCGATGAGGATCTCGATCTCTCCGACACCCTGGTGGGAGTCGATGAGATCGCAGACGCGGCGCGTGAAGCCGTCGAGGAGAGTGACGACGATCGAGCGTCGAGCCTCGATCTGGACCTGAATCTCGACGACGCCGATCTCGCCGATAGCGATGCGCAGCCAGGTGAACCTTCCCTCGATTTCGATCTCGATCTCGAGAGTGACGACGAGGAAGCCGACGCTGCCGATTCCCTCGATCTGGAACTCGATCTCGAGGAAGATTCCGAGCGCAGTCCCACGCTCCACGATTTGGAGATCGCGCTGCAGGCTGACGATCTTGACCTGGAGCTCGATCTCGATGAGGACGCCTTCACGCCCGCAGCGACCGGGGAGCATCCGGCCGTCGATCTGACGCCACCCCCGGAGGAATCGGCGGCCAACGAGGACTTTGACGATCTCGAGCTCGAACCGTTCGAGGACGATGACGAAGGAGCTGACGCCGAGGCGCCAGCAGTGGAGCTTCTCGGAATCGGCAACGAGACACAGGAATTCGATCTGAGCGATCTCGCAGATCAGGACGCCGTCTTGGAAGACGATGTCTCAGAAGATGTCGAAGAGATCGAGCTCTCCCTGGAGGGGGATTTGGATGAAGAGATCGTGCTCTCCCTGGAGGAGGATTCGGATGTAGAGCCGTCCCTCGACGAAGTGCCTGAGCCCGCCGTCCCGTCGATGCCGGCCGACCTGGCCGAACCCGCATCGCCCACCCAAGAGTTCGACCTCGCCGAGCTCGATCTCGATGCCGGGGGTGGCGGCGACATCGACGACGACGTCGAGCTGCTGTTATCCGACGCCGAGGATGAAACCAGCACCAAGCTCAGCCTTGCACGGGCATATATCGACATGGGGGACAGCGACGGTGCTCGGGACATCCTCAACGAAGTCGTCGAGGAAGGTTCCGAGGAGCAGCAGAAGGAAGCGAACGAGCTCCTCTCGCAATTGACGTGACCACACGCAGAATCGCCGTCGGTTTGGAATACGACGGCAGCCGCTTTTTTGGCTTCCAGTCACAGCGTCGAGCCGACACGCCCACCGTGCAGGAGCGCGTGGAGCGTGCATTGTCGCAAGTGGCCGATGAACCGATTGGTCTCGTCTGCGCCGGGCGCACCGATACGGGGGTCCACGCCACCGGCCAGGTGATTCACTTCGAGACCCGGGCCCAGCGTGACGCGCGGGGTTGGGTTCGAGGCTGCAACAGCCTTGCCGGACCCGCGGTCACGGCGCACTGGGCGCAGGAAGTGCCAACGGAGTTCCATGCTCGGTTCAGCGCCACGTCCCGTCGGTACCTCTATTTCTGGCTCGATCAGCCTCAAGCGCCGGCAGTGGGGCGGGAGCTGCTTACCTGGACGCATCTGGCGCTCGATGCCGAGCGGATGCATGACGCAGCACAGGCACTCCTGGGTGAGCACGACTTCAGCGGGTTCCGGGCGAGTGGATGTCAATCTCCGACACCCTATCGATGCATTTTCGAAGTGTCCGTACGGCGCAGGGGTCGGTTCGTCGTCCTGGATATCCGCGCCAACGCCTATCTCCTGCATATGGTTCGCAACGTGGCAGGCGCATTGATGGAAGTCGGGTGCAGCGCACGCCCCGGGAGTTGGATCGAAGAAGTGCTTCAGGGTCGAGATCGATCCCTTTGCGCCGCCACCGCGCCGGCGCGGGGCCTCTATCTGGTGGAAGTGATCTATCCCGAGCGGTTCGAGCTACCTAGGCTGCCTGTGGGGCCGGCATTCCTAGGCGATGACAACCGTTAGAAGTCCCTGGCAGCAGCGGCTTCAGGGGGTGTTCTACTACACGCTTCAGTTTACGTTGGTGATGAAGGGGAGTGGGTGCCGGAGGTTTCTCGGGCGGGCGTAGCGGGTGCAGCGTACAGGGACATGCAAGCTGTACCCGGTCCGCCAGCGAGGAGGGCAGGGATGTCCGACGAGCGCTAGCACGGGGAACCTCCGGCACCGGCTCCGTGCGAAGATCTTCACTCGGATCTCATAGGTTTTACCTTTGCCTTGCGCGGCGAAAGGCAGGCGCCTTTCGCACAAGGGCAGATCAATGCCTTGCGGGCATTCGC
>JAPULC010000187.1 GCA_027295305.1 Gammaproteobacteria bacterium | reverse complement strand
TGTATGTCACCCATCCACAGCTCGAGGGCGTGACACGTCGCGTGGTAGGACACGATCCCGATTACACGTACGCTTGGGTGAAAGACTAGGAGGGCGCCCTTCTGTGCGAGCGAATTCTTCTGTGGGAGCGGCTTTAGCCGGGGGCGCCTACTTAGCTGGGGGCGCCTACTTAGCTGGGGGCGCCTACTTAGCTGGGGGCGCCTACTTAGCTGGGGGCGCCTCCTTAGCCGGGGGCGCCTACTTAGCCGCGAATGGTACGACTCGCGTGCGCCACAATTCGCGGCTGAAGCCGCTCCCACACCAGAAGATCCCGCTTCAAGGGGGTGTTCCGAATTTCTTTGAGGGTCCAATCCCACACCAACGCCCCAGACAAGAGCAACAATAGAAAAATGCTCCGCTACACCATCAAACGACTCATTCAAGGGGTGATCACCGTCTGGTTCATCGCGACGGCCACGTTCATTGCGATGCACCAGGTGCCCGGCGATCCGCTGCTGACCGACAAGGCGGTGCCCGAAGCCATCCGCAAAAACCTCGAGGAAAAATACGGCCTCGACCGGTCCGTTCCAGAGCAATACTTCATTTTCATGGGCAACATGCTGCGGGGAGATTTCGGTATTTCCTTCACGCAGGAGAACCGGCGCGTTAACGACATCATCTTCGAGCACTTTCCCGTCTCCGCGGTGCTCGGGGTGCTGGCACTCGTGTTTGCGGCGGTCGGAGGAATCCTGTTTGGGGCATTGACGGCACTGTTTCGCAATCGACTGCCCGACATAGTGATCATGTTTCTCGTGATCCTCGGCATCTCGGTCCCGAGCTTCGTGTTTGCCGCCCTTGGCCAGCTCCTGATCGTCAACGTCAACGACCTCGTCGGCGCATCGCTCCTGCCCGTGGCCGGATGGGGAAGCCTCTCTCACATGATCATGCCCGCACTGGTGCTCGGGCTCGGCACGATGGCATTTCTCACCCGGCTGATGCGCTCTTCGATGCTGGAGATCGTGCACTCCGATTACGTGCGAACCGCCAAGGCGAAGGGGCTCTCCCCGGGGCGGGTTTTCGTGCGCCATCAGCTGCGTAACGCCATCCTCCCGGTCATCACCGTGCTCGGTCCCGCCATCGCTGCAATTACCACCGGTGGATTCGTCGTGGAGCTCGTGTTCGCGATTCCCGGGCTCGGTCGTTATTTCGTGCAGGCAGTCCAACAGCTCGACTACACCGTGATCATGGGAACCACCGTATTTTACGGCGCCTTCCTCGTCTTCATGGTGATCGTCGTGGATCTGCTCTATGGGTTCGTGGATCCGCGGGTGAGGTTGGAGTAGTGGCGGCGCCGAGCTTTCAACCGACACCCCTCGACTTCGAGCGAGTGACCCGTGCGCGCGAAGCTCAGGTCATCGCGCGTCCGTCTCTTTCCTATTGGCAAGATGCGTGGATTCGGCTGAAGGCGAACGGCCGTGCATTGATTTCGCTCTACCTGGTGCTGGGCATCGCACTCTTCACGCTCGCGGGTCCGCTCGTGTGGCGGGTTGATCCGGCTGCGCAGGATCTCGACCAGGTCTCGCGACCTCCAGGCTTCGGGCAAAGCGCACATGTGGCTGCGCCGTACACACCCTGGTCGCCCCCATCGGTTCGGCCGGTACCCGGCCCATCGGCCGGTCTCGATGCCACAGGCGAGATTCGCATTGTGGGCGAGGCTACGACCCAGGCCGTACGCCTCGCGTGGGCACCGGTTCCGGGCGCCCTCGGCTACGAAATCTATCGCAACATCTTTCAGCCAACCGGCAGCAACGATCTCGGCATTCCCTTGGGAGAGACCTGGTCCGGCGGCGATGTGGGCTTCGAGGATCGGCTGGATCTACAACCCATCGGCTATTACTACAGCATCGTGGCGGTCTCCGTTGACGGGGATACGTCGGGATTTCTGACGTTCGAGGTGCAACCCGAGCTCGTGATCACAGCGAGGGACGCGCTGGCGCGTGGCCTCGTGCAGGACGCCTCGCAAGTGCAACCGGACATGGAGATTCCCTTACCTGCCCATCCCCTCGGCACCGACTATCTCGGTCGCGACCTGCTCGCACGGCTCATGCACGGCGCCCGGGTCTCGCTGTTCATCGGGATCGTGGCGCCGTTTCTCTATGTCATGTTCGGCACCATGTACGGCGGATTCGCCGGCTACCTCGGCGGCATGAGCGATCAGCTGATGATGCGCTTTGCGGACTTCGTCGTGGCATTGCCGTTTCTGCTCTTCATGATTCTGTTTCGCATCGCCTTCGGCATCGGGCCCGGTGAGAGCGGCATCGGTCCCATGCTGATTGCGCTGGTGGTGCTCGGATGGCCTGCCACCGCACGGCTCGTGCGTGGACAGATCCTGCAGATGCGCGAGGAAGGCTACATTCAGGCGGCGAAGCTCCTCGGTGCAAATTCCAACTACGTGATACTGCGCCACATGATCCCAAATACCATGGGGGTCATCCTGGTGACCATCACGTTCGCGGTTCCAAGCGCGATTTTCACCGAAGCCTTTCTTTCGTTCATTGGCATGGGCGTCGCTCCGCCGACGCCGTCATGGGGCAGCATGTGCAACGAGGGGCTCAAGACCATGCTCAACCATCCCCACGAGCTCATCTTTCCCGCCGCGTTCATCAGCGTCACCGTGCTCGCTTTCAATCTGCTCGGCGATGGGCTCCGCGATGCCCTCGACGCGCGCATGAGGGCACGGGAGTGAGCGACGTCATTCTCGAGGTGCGCGATCTGGCGGTGGAATTCGCGACTTACGGCGGCGTCGTGAAGGCCGTGCGCGGGGTGAGCTTCGATGTCAAACGCGGAAAGACCCTGGCGATCGTGGGCGAATCAGGCTGTGGAAAGTCCGTTACCGTGCAAAGCATCATGGGACTCATTCCCATCCCCCCCGGGCGCATTACCTCGGGCTCGGCGCAACTCGATGGACGCGAGATCCTCTATCTATCGCCTGACGATTCCGGTCGGGTGAGGGGTGTGGAGATCGGCATGATCTTTCAGGATCCCATGACGTCGCTGAATCCGACCATGCGGGTGGGTGAGCAAATCGCCGAGACCCTTCTCGTGCACCGCGGAGCAACCAAGCGCCAGGCAATCGCCAGGGCCACCGAGTTGCTCGACATGACGAAGATCCCCGAAGCCGCCAAGCGGGCGCGGCAGTATCCCTTCGAGTTCTCCGGCGGCATGCTGCAGCGGGCCATGATCGCGATGGCCATCGCCTGCAATCCAGCCATTCTGGTAGCCGATGAGCCCACCACTGCGCTCGACGTGACGATTCAGGCGCAAATCCTGGAGCTCATGTCCGAGCTTCAGCGCGACGAAGGGATGTCCATCATTCTCATCACGCACGATCTCGGCGTCGTCGCTCAGATGGCCGATGACGTCGCCGTGATGTATGCCGGGGAAATCGTGGAGCACGGCGAGGTGGATGATGTGTTCTACCGTTGCTCGCATCCCTATACGCACGGACTGCGCCAAGCGATGCCGAGAAACGATCCGAACGCGCAACATCGGCTGATGCCGATCGCAGGAAGCCCGCCGGATCTATTCCATCCCCCCGACGGCTGTGGGTATTTCGCCCGTTGCCCGTATGCCATGCGGCTGTGCGAGCACCATCGACCACCTCTCTTCGACATCCAGGACGACCGTCATCGAGCCGCCTGCTGGTTGCAACACGAATCCGTCACCGAATCCGTCGATGAGCTTCACCAACGGTCGCGAGTGTGAGTGCATCTCCCAACAATCTCATCGAGGCGCGTGGACTCACGCGTCACTTTCACCTCGCACGCGGTCAGACGGTACATGCGGTGGACGATGTCTCACTCGCCATCGAGGAACGTGAAATTCTCGGACTGGTGGGAGAAAGCGGATCGGGCAAGTCCACTTTCGGTAAAACATTGATCGGGCTGCTCGACAAGACCGCAGGCGAGGTTGTCTATCGCGGCGAGAAGATGCCGTCGCGCTATGCACCGCGAGACTTCCGTCGATTCGCCGATCGCATACAGATGATCTTTCAGGATCCATACTCGTCGCTGAATCCGCGGATGACCGTCGGCGAGATCGTTGGAGAGCCACTCAGGCTTCATACGCGGCTCTCAAAAGGCAAAGTGCTCGACAGCGTAGTGGAATGGCTCGAACGCGTCGGGCTCAACGCCGATCACATGTCACGCTATCCACACGAGTTTTCAGGCGGCCAGCGGCAACGCATCGGCATCGCCCGCGCGCTGATCGTCGGTCCCGAGTTCGTGGTGTCCGACGAGCCCATCTCCGCACTCGACGTCTCCGTCCAGGCACAGGTGATCAACCTGCTCGACGAGCTGAAGAGCTCCATGGGTCTGACGTTGCTCTTCATCGCACACGACCTGTCGATGGTGCGTTACGTATCCGACCGCATGGCCGTCATGTACCTCGGCTCCCTCGTTGAGATGGGCCAGGCGAACGACATCTTCTTCCGTCCGAAGCATCCCTACACGAAGCTCCTGGTGGCATCCAATCCGGAGCCCGATCCGGAGGCGGAGCGCAAACGACCTTACACACCGATTCGGGGGGAGATTCCCTCGCCGGTGAACATCGGGCCCGGCTGTCGCTTTGCCAGCCGTTGCCCGAAGGTGATGGATGTGTGTAAATCCGAGACACCGGAGTTCATTCCCTTGGTCGACTCGGAAAGCGGCAATGCGCGGCAGGTCGCATGCCATCTGTACAGCGCCTGAGCGCAGGAGAGCGAAAATGCCAAGCCCAGAACATGAGCAGGTCGTTGCGATGCTCAAGAACGCCCCACGAAGCGAGGGCGCGAGCCCGACCCTCGAGGAGCAGCGCCTCGGATATGACGCGATGGCGGCTCTCCACCCCCTCGCCGACGACATCGAGGTGGAGCAAACCACTGCAGACGGCGTACCGGCGGATTGGGTGTGTGCTGCCAACGCCGATTCCGGACGTGCGCTGCTCTATTTTCACGGCGGCGGCTACGTCATCGGCTCGCGCGACTCTCATCGCGAGCTCGCTTCACGTCTGTCGCGTGCCGCCGAAGCTCGGGTGCTTCTGATCGATTACCGGCTCGCGCCGGAATCCCCCTTCCCAGCCGCATTGGAGGATGCAACCAAGAGCTACCGGTGGCTGCTGGAACAGGGGTTCGACCCCTCTCGGGTTGCCATCGGCGGGGATTCCGCGGGAGGTGGTCTCACCATCTCGACACTGATCGCTCTGCGTGACACGGGTACCGCAATGCCTGCCTGCGGGATTTGTCTTTCGCCGTGGCTGGACCTCGTCGGCACGCGTGCGTCGGCACAACCAGGGGCGGTGGACGATCCCATGGTCACGCGGGAAGCTCTCGAGACGATGGCGAGTCAATACGCCCCAACGCAGCTCGACCATCCGTCGGTCTCGCCCCTTTATGGAGATGTTGTGGGGCTTCCTCCCTTACTCATTCAGGTGGGGACGCGCGAAGTACTATTGGACGATTCAACGCGATTGGCGGAGAAGCTCGATGCCGCGGGAGTCAGTTTCACGTTGGAAGCCGAAGATGGCTTGATTCACGTGTGGCAACATCTCGCGCCTAATGCACCTGAATCAATTTCTGCAGTCGAGCGGCTCGGGAAGTTCATCCAAGCCCGAACACCTTGATTCTCGCCAAAAAAAACGGGAGTCCAGAGACTCCCGTGACTCATTTTGACGCGTCGTTCTTCTTGTGGTTACGGTTCGCGCCAAAAGTAGCGTTAGTGCCGTGTCGGATTCAGCGCCCGATCCCCAGGGCGCTGCACACGTCATCCGCATTTTATCCACAGGCACGCGCAAGACACAATCATTTTCGCCGGGCAATCCGACAGATGGGGACGCGTGTGCTCAATGAGGCTTCCCGATGCGACTGACGCGCAACTCGTGGGCTCCATCTTCGCGTGTATATTCGTAGTAGAAGAGCACCTCGTCCGGACCATCCAGCGCATAGACGTAGCGCACGCACCCATGAGGCGATCGGACCCAGGGCTCGGCCTGATCGTAGCGCTCGAACGAGCAGCCATCATCGCTCCATGCGAGGCCACACCATTCTTCGTACATGTCGTAACTCGTGCGTCCGCCATCATAGAATCCGAGATAACCCCCATCGAGGGGG
Source organism: Gammaproteobacteria bacterium (assembly GCA_027295305.1). Classification (GTDB taxonomy): domain Bacteria; phylum Pseudomonadota; class Gammaproteobacteria; order Pseudomonadales; family Azotimanducaceae; genus JAPULC01. The sequence goes on along the minus strand of JAPULC010000187.1, from coordinate 5,546 downwards.
ATCACGGAATTGATGCGTGCCCGGCGCCCATTCCACGTGTCGGTATTCGGCGCTTCGAACGCAAAGTGCAGCTCGGGAAAGTAAATGCCGTCATCGGATACCGCCAACAACGTCGCCTCACGCCCGCTCGCACGCACTGCAGCGTTGTCCTCGAGGGTGTCCTCACGCGGACGTGCGCGTGAGGCCCCCGCCACATAAATCCAATACTTACCGTCGCGCAGGTAAACCACCGGATCCTTGAGCGAGCGCATCCCGTAATCGAACGGCATGAAGACCGTGCGACGTCCCTGAACGTCGAACGCTTCGAGGGATGCGGCACACATGAGATCGATGCGCCAATAACCCGCCCCAGCGTATTCGTAACTGACATAGAGGCGCCATTCCCCCGAGGGATCGCGCACACAGTGGCCAACCTCGATGGAGTTGGCGGCAAAAGCGGACTTATCGGCCGACCAGACGTCCTCGAATACGACCCCGTCGTCGCTCACGGCGATGGCGCATCGACCCCCGCGCCCGAGTTCCAGCGGCTCTCGTTCTCGATAGAAAAGAACGACCCGGCCGGTTTCGGGATCACGGAACGCCTTGTGGCCCCCGGCCCAATAACCGTAACCACGCCCCGGCGGATCGCGCACGACCTCACCGTCGCTTGGATCGAATCTCAGCCAGTCCAAAGTTTCCAGCGCAGGAGCGCTCATCACTTCACCTTCTCCGGTGCCAGGCACCAATGTTCGCTACGGGATCGATTTTGCCAACCACTTACGGGCCATGCGCAGCATCGACTCTTCGTTCGTGCGTTCATACAAACGTGTGACGTCGACCCAGGCAAGATCGTGAGACTCGTCACTCACGCTGAAGCGTTCGTCCTCGCCACCCGAGATGGCGAAACGCACATCGTAGTGAAAGTGCTCGGGCTCTTCCCCGCGGGCGGGAATCGCGTGAATGTCGATGTCGTAGATCTCTTCGGACAACGGATGAAGTCCCTTGAGGCCCGACTCTTCCTCTGCTTCGCGCAGCGCAACGCACAACACGTCGGGTTCGCCATCGGCATGACCACCGAGCTGTACCCAGATGTCGAGCTTTGCATGATGGGTGAGAAGCACCCGCGTCCCGGAAGCGTCCACCACCCATGCGGACCCTGTCACGTGGCCCTCGTCGAGTGAACGTTCGAAGCAACGCTCGTTGGCATGAACGAATTCGAGAAAGCGCTTGATCATCGCCTCCTCGTTCCGATGAAGCTCAGCGTAACGTTCGAGCGCTTCGAGCAGCGGTTGTCGATGCATCTGATATGCTGCTTTCCCTTTCGTCATACGGTAATGGGGGAGACCCATGATTGCACTCATCGCGACGCTACCCGTCCAGGAGGGCAAGGAAGAAGAGTTCGAGCAGATCATGGGCGAGGTGGTCGCCGCTGTACGTGCCACCGAGCCCGGCAACCGGCTCTATACCCTCACGAGGGACGAAGAGGGTGAATATCACGTGCTCGAGATCTACGACGACGAAGCTGCGCTCGCAGCGCACCGCGAGCACTTGCAAGCCGCCGGATCCAAGCTGGGCGATGTGCTGGGCGGAAGACCGACACTGAAGCGCTTGACCGTGGTGGCTTGAGAGACGGATCGAAAATTGTGCCAGGCACAATTTTCTCTACGAGAGCATCAACGCCCTGGTACCTTTGGCCTCGACATCGAACAGCGATGCGAGCTGCTCGGTCATCGCATCGCCCAGCTGATCGGCATCGGTGATGGTGACCGCCCGGCGATAGTGATGGGTCACATCGTGGCCAATACCGATCGCCACGAGCTCCACCGGGGAATAGTTCTCGATCATATTGATGGCGTACTTCAGATGCTGCTCGAGATAGTTGCTCGGATTGACCAGCAAGGTGCTGTTATCCACCGGTAACCCGTCGGAGATCACCATCAGGATCTTGCGCTGCTCCTGGCGGGTCACGATCCGGTTGTGCGACCAGATGAGTGCTTCGCCGTCGATGTTCTCCTTCAGCAGCTCCTCTCGCATCATGAGCCCGAGATTTTTTCTGGCACGTCGCCACGGCTCATCGGCCGCTTTGTAGACGATGTGGCGCAGATCGTTCAGCCGTCCGGGATTCGAGGGCTTGCCACTTATGATCCACTTTTCGCGCGACTGACCCCCTCGCCATGCGCGCGTGGTGAATCCCAGAATCTCGACCTTCACCGAGCAGCGCTCGAGGGTGCGTCCGAGTATGTCTGCACACATCGCAGCAATGGTGATCGATCGTCCGCGCATGGAGCCCGAGCTGTCGATCAGCATCGTGACCACCGTGTCGCGAAATTCCGTCTGCTTCTCCTGCTTGAATGCAAGCGGATGCATCGGATCCACCACAATGCTCGCGAGACGCGAGGTATCGAGGATGCCTTCCTCGAGATCGAACTCCCATGTGCGATTCTGTTTTGCGAGCAGCTTGCGTTGAAGCCGGTTCGCCAATTTCGAGGTCGTGTGCTGAAGCGAGCGAAGCTGCTGATCGAGCAAGCCCCGCAAACGATCCAGCTCGGCCGAGTCCACGAGATCTACCGCATCCACCACCTCATCGAACTCGTCGGTCAACGCCTTGTAATTGACGTCAACGCGAATGCGTCCCGCGTCATCCTGATTCTGCTGCGGCGCTTCGTCGGCGTCGGCTTCTGCGTCGCTGTCCGACATGTCCATGTCGGCATCCATCTCCACCAGGGTGGCGTCGCCATCGGCATCCTCGTCCACCATCTCCTCGTCCAACGACACGTCCTCCGGTGAAAGATCGCTGTCGCTCTCGCTCTCCTCCACAGTCTCGGTCTCGTCCGTCTCGTCGTTCATCTCTGGGGGGTCTTCGAGCTCGGCGCCAAGCCCGAGATCGGCAATGATGGAGCGAGACAAACGCGAGTAGGCGTCTTGATCCATCAAGCAATCCTTCAGCTGGTCGAGAACCTTGCCCGCCTTCTCCTCCACGAATTCCCGCCAGAAGCTCACGAGGTGCTCTGCCGAGGCGGGTAGCGGACGACCGGTGAGGCGCTGGCGCACCAACAGTCCCACGGCAAGGCCGAGAGGCGCTTCGGTCTCCGTGGTGATGCGATCGAAAGCCGCCTCACGGCAACTCGCCTCGAGGGCGCAGTGGAGATTCTGGGCGACGCCCTCCAGCCGCTCGGAGCCGATGGCGGCAATGCGAGCAGTCTCCACCGACTCATAGAGTTCCTGCGCGATGCCGGCCTTCGGCATGCGGGAGCGATGCAGGGCTTCGTCGCGATATCTCAGCTTCAGCGCAAGCTCATCGCCGATGCCGCGCACCGTGTCAACTTCCTCGACCGAGCAGCCAATGTGAGGCAGCGGGATGCGCGCAAGATTGCCGTGAGCCGAGGGCGTCCCCGGACCGAAGCTCACCTCGAGCTCATCGTTCGCCGCCAGCGCGCGCATCGTTGCGGTCAGCGCGCGCTTGAACGGCTCGAGGGGACTTTCGGGATCGTTCGCATTCACGACTTGTCGACACTCACAACTTGCTGTTGAAGCCCACAGTTCACTGACGCTCTGGATCTGCCCGTGCTCACTACACAGTCATCGTGATGCCACGGGTGGAATCCCCGAGGTCTTCACCGATGCAACGCTGGTAGTACTCGGCCACGATCGGTCGTTCGAGCTCGTCGCACTTGTTCAGAAACGAGACTCGGAAAGCGAAGCCGAGATCATCGAAAATATCGGCGTTCTCGGCCCAGGTGATCACCGTGCGCGGCGACATCACCACTGAGATGTCACCGTTCATGAAGCCCTGACGGGACAGATCCGCCACCGACACCATGTTCGAGACCAGCGCGCGACGATCTTCGTTCGTTCCCTTCAGGCGGCTCAGCACGATATTCACTTCCGCATCGTGCTCGAGATAGTTCAACGTGGTCACGATGTTCCAGCGGTCCATCTGGCCCTGGTTGATCTGTTGAGTGCCGTGGTAGAGACCGGTGGTATCGCCGAGGCCAACCGTGTTCGTGGTGCAAAACAGACGAAACGCCGGATGCGGTGTGATCACGCGATTCTGATCGAGGAGCGTGAGTTTCCCCTCGACTTCTAGCACACGCTGGATGACGAACATCACGTCTGGACGACCGGCGTCGTACTCGTCGAATACGAGCGCACACGCATGCTGCAGCGCCCACGGCAGCAAGCCTTCGCGAAACTCGGTGACCTGCTTGCCCTCTCGCAACACGATCGCGTCCTTGCCCACGAGATCGATGCGGGAGATGTGACCATCGAGATTGATGCGGATGCAGGGCCAGTTCAGCCGCGCCGCCACCTGCTCGATGTGGGTGGACTTACCCGTGCCGTGATAGCCCTGAATCATCGTTCGGCGGTTGTGCGCAAATCCCGCGAGAATCGAAAGGGTGGTCTCCAGGTTGAACTGATAGTTCAGATCGAGCTTGGGCACGTAGTCGTTGCCGGTTTTGAATGCGGGTACGTCGAGGTCGACGTCGAGGCCGAACGCCTTGCGGACATTGACCGTCGTGTCAGGCAGGCTCTCCTTGGACAGCCCTGACTCTTGGGTGCTCATCAAATTTTTCCTGCCAAAAACTGCGTGTGGGCGAGATCCGGCCCAGACAAACGCGCTATTAAACCTCAATACGGGGCGGGTGTCCTAGCGTCAGCACGGATTTTCCCGTAAGTCACAAGGTGGAAACATCGCGCCACACTCTCACGCAGAAATCATAGTCCTCAACCTAACGCCTAAACCGAATATGGGGGGCGAAATGGCGCGGATCTATCTGGTGCGTCACGGCAAAGCCGCTGCTGGATTCGATGGACATCTCGATCCCGGACTCGATGAGACGGGTGCACGGGAGGCACGCGAGGCCGCGAAGGTACTCGCGCCTCTCGGACCCCTCGCTCTGTTGTCGAGCCCGCTGGCGCGGGCAATGGAGACCGCCGCACCGCTCGCCGCGCTCTGGGAGCGAGACCCGCTGATCGAGGATCGTGTGGCGGAGATTCCCTCCCCCGCCGAAGATCTTGCGGCACGCTCCCAATGGCTGCGCAAGGTGATGGCGGGGCGCTGGGCAGACGTACCGGAGCTCGCGGACTGGCGAAGTCGGCTGGTGGATTGCCTGCACGAGCTTCGCGAGGATACGGTCATCTTCTCCCATTTCATTGCCATCAACGTCGCCGTCGGCGAGGCCACGGCAGACGGCCGGGTCGTGTGCTTTCGCCCCAACAACGGCTCCGTCACCATCATCGAGACTGATGGACACGCGTTGTCGGTCGTCGAGCTCGGAGGGCAGGCCGCCACCAGGGTGAATTGAGAACATTGCGGCGATCGAACATTGCGGCGATCGAACATGGTGCCGAGCACCGGTGCCTGGCGCCATTGGCATCCAAATCATTCGACATCGTGGCGAGATCCACCAACAGTTGGTCCTCTGTTGCACTTTCTTCCGCCGGAAAGAGCCTATCCTGGCGGTACCCGACGATCCGCCCACGCCTCCACCAAGACGTCCTTACAAGCCCCTGAATCCTCCGAACTAGTATTGAATATCCCATAGAATCAATGATATAGGTCAGTC
>JAPULC010000186.1 GCA_027295305.1 Gammaproteobacteria bacterium | reverse complement strand
AGCTTGGATGCTTGCAGCGAGACACCGGCGAGCCATTGCTCGTAGCCTGCGCCATTCAGCACGATGAGATCTGCGCGTTGCATCTCGATCACATCGGCGGCGACGGGTTTCCAGAATGCAGGGTCTTCGTTTTTCGGCGGCGCAAGGGTGGCGTGCACGTGTGTGCCGCCGATTCGCTGGGTGAAGTAGAGCAGGGGATAGTTGCTTACGATGACTTGGAGTACGTCATCTTCGCGCGGCGCGTCGGAGATGGATGCGGGGCCTCGCTCATCGCACGCAGATAGGACAGCACAGATTGAGAGCGACAAGACGATGGCGTAGGAGCGGCTTTCAGCCGCGAATCCCGCGAACTCGCGACATGTGTCAATCGCGGCTGAAGCCGCTCCTACGAAAGCTTCTGCGGAAGAGAGTTTCATTCGACGAACAACCCCACCAACATCCAAGTCCCCGCAAACGACGTGAGCTCGGTCGCCACGAACGCGAGCAGTGAACTCAGCAACAGCACGAATATCACTTCCGACCCGACCACGAGTGCAATGCTGCTGCGCGAGCCACCGATCTTCGTCAGCGTGTCGATCTCCTCGCGGCGCAACCGATAGGACAGCAGGAATACGAGCACAGTGGTGGCAACCGTGGCTGCCCCTACCAGGACGATCGCCGCAATCACATAGCGCTGCACGGTGAACACCGTTGCGAGCAACTCGTTCATGACGTCGACGGGCCGGATGATCTGCACCTGTTCGTGCTGCTGCAGGCGTCCTTCGAGCATCACTCCCGATTTCTGCTCGTGGGGTATCGCAACGGCCGCCGAGATGGGATATTCGGACAGATCGCCGTGAAAGTGAAAGCTGTCCCGGTTTGCATCGGTGATGCGATTGAATTCCACTAGGGATGCGTTGGCGGTAATGCTCCCCTCGTTGCGGGCGAGCACGGCACTCGCCGCAGCGGCGCTCTCGAGATCCTGATGCCCGTGGCCGAGGCCTTCGATGATCCACGTTGTTTTGATGTCGACGAAGATCGCCTGATCATCCGGCGTGCCCGTGGGTTCGAGCACCCCCACGACATTCATTTCCAGCGGATAGGTGCCGGCGAGATCGAACACGGTCTCTGGCGACGACACGACGGTGCGACCCGGCGCGAGCTCGAGCTCTTCGGCGACCGAAGAGCCCACGACACACTCGCCGAGGACTGCAAAGCGGCGGCCCGCGCGGAGTCTCAGTCCACGAAATTCAAGATACTCGAGATTCGTGCCAACGATCGGAAACTGGCGCGACTTGAAACGCACGTACAGCGGGATGGATCTCGCAAGCTCCGAGTCGATCTCGCTCAATGCCCCGAAGCGCAGAAGCTGTGGCGTGCGCGACTGGAAGTAGAGCGAGCTCAGAGTCAGCTCCAGCGGGCTCCCGCGGGCGCCGAGCATCAGTGGTGTGGCGATTGCGCGCGCGGTGAGCCCCTCGGCGCTTTGCGCAACGAGCTGGGACAAGGCGCCCGGAAGATAGAAGATCACCGTGATGGACGCGACCAGAATCCCGGCCTTCAATCGATGGCGCACGATGTAGCGCCAGCCGAGGTAGAGCGAGCGGATCATCCGGTCGAAAACCTTGTGGGTATTAGTCGACCCTTCTCTTGTGGGAGCGGTTTTAGCCGCGAACGGTAGGTGTCGCGGGTTGGGACATTCGCGGCTAAAGCCGCTCCCACATAAGCCGCTCCCACACCGCAAGCCGCTCTTAACGCAGAATTTCGCGAGCGGATCACGTCGCAACCGCGGGCTGTGCCGTCAAGGTTTCGAACTCGATCGTGCGGGAGAACTTCGGTAGCAGCGAATGATCATGGGTGACGACGATCAGCGTGGCGCCGCTCGTCGATGCTACTTCCAGCAGCAGATCGACGATCCTGTCCTTGTTGCGCGGATCGAGATTGCCGGTCGGCTCGTCTGCGAGAATCAGCTCGGGCTCGGTGATGAGCGCGCGCGCCACGGCCACCCGTTGACGCTCACCTTGCGAGAGCTGAGTGACCGGGCGCCCGATCTTGTCTGCTAGTCCGACCGCACGCGCGATCTGCACGCCGTGCTCGCGAACGTCCTTGGTCAGTTTTAGATCGCGGTTGACGTAGTAAGGCACCAGCACGTTGTCCAGAACGGATAGATACTCGAGCAGCTCGAAGCGTTGAAACACGAGGCCGATGTGTCGAATACGAAACGAGCGCCGTGCGGCGTCGCTGAGGGTTGGGAGATCCACGTCGTGATGTCGAATGCTCCCCCGATTCGGCAGCAGCACCCCGGCAAAGAGATGTAGGAGCGTGGTCTTTCCGCAACCGCTCGGGCCTGTGATGGCGGTGTGCTCGTGCGCCGCGAAGGCGAGCTCTTCGATGCCCAGACGAAACCCCTCGGACTGGGGGTAGACGAAGCTGAGATCGCGTACCTCGAGTAACATTTTTCTTCTTCTATATTCTCTCTTCTTGAAGAAGCTCGAGGCCCACGATCTTCCACACGCCGTCCACGGGGGCGATATCGAGCTCCGCCTGATAGCGATTGCTGCGCTTGTGCACGTGGCCCCAGTGGCCTACCGAGCCCGTCACGGTCCAGGTTGCCAACGCAGTAAAGCCGTCCCCATCGTGGGGCTCGAATGCGGCGTTCACCAGGTCCACCGTGTCGACCTTCACCAGGGCGCCGCCCTGGCTCGCGAGCACGAGACCGCGTTTCGTCTCCAGATAAGTGCTGCGAAGTAGATCTCCGGTGACGCTCTGGTCCAGCACATCGTATATATCGCTCTCGTCTCGATAGTCGAAGGCGCGATAGAGATTGTGCAGCAATGCGCTCAGGACTTCGGTCTGCGCCTGATCGGCGTCCTGGGTGGGGATTATCACGAAACCGAGCGCACCGCCGGTGAGAAGGACGGCAGCGGCGGCAACAGGAACCGTAATGGAAGCTCCGGATCGCCTGCGCCAGAGTACCATCGGCAACAGAGCCGCGCCGGCAACCGCGCCGATCCACGGCGCGCGGCCGAGCCAGCGCGCCGAGAATGAGGGTGGGTCCGCCACCGCGCGCAGCTTCGGCATCGGGTCGAACTTGAGAAAGTTCTGCCAGTGCAGCACGTTGTCGTCGGGAGACAGGAAGTACGGCAGCGGACCCGCCGGGTCTGTGGCGGCGGTGGGAATGCGCTGAATGCGCTCGTTCCAGAGTTCCCATTCCATGCTGACCTGCATTGGAATGGTGGGCACGGGATAGGAAAAGATGATGCCGAGGGTGGCGGAAAGGGCATCCATCTCCCGAGGCGGATCGATGACGCCGGTGCCGGTTAGCGTTCGCGTGATGAAGTTGATTCGATCGAGCCGCGGTGAGACGGATCGGCCGTCGATGGTCACGGGATTCTTGTCCATCAGAAATTCCACGATCTTCGCTTTCAACTCGTCTTGCACGTCCACGGGGATGATGTCGCGGTCTTCGAGGCCGAGATCGAGCCAGTGTTGAAGATCGATGGGACGCAGCACGATCTCCTTGCGCACCTCGAAGGGTTCCATGTAGAGAAACGCATTCATCGGCGCATCGTACTGGCGACGCAGGTTGCGCCGTTCGAACCGGGAGTAGAACGGATCCGCCAGGTCGAGATGCAAAAGCTCCATGGTTCCCCAATAGCGAAAGTCGATGACGGGAATGGTGCGGTGATAGACGACGAAGCCAATGCTGGCAGGGGGGCTCATTGGCGGTCGCATGTAGAGCTGCTTCGTGCCTGCCGGCAGTGGGTACAGGAGGCGCGCGTTCACGACCAACGCAGGCTCCTCGCCCTCGGCCGGGGGAATGATGGCGCCGGTCAATACGTCACGCTTCACCTTCGAGCCGGGCCCGGCGTCCACCACCCGACCCACCAGCGGGCGTTCACCGTCGGTGCTGAAGAACATGTCCTGCGTGACGAACTTTTCAATGCGCTCTGCAACAGGGGCAGGCTCGAGGCCCAGCATTTCGCGCAGCTCGTCCGGCAGCAGGTTATGAAACGTCGCGAGATCCTGGAGACCGATCTCGAAGCGCACCTCGATGGTCTCTTCCTCGATGAAGATCTCGACAATGGTGCTCGCCCCCGCCGCACGTGTGATGTTGATGGCATCGGCGTTGGCACCTGCGCCTGAAAAGACGAGGATGAGAGCGAGAGCGAGCCGTGAACGCATTGACTGCGGGACCGTCGTTGTTCGAACCCGCAAGGATACAGCCCGGGGCGGTGTCATCAAACGCCGCGCCGGCAATGGACCCGGATGGAGTTCGTTCGCTAGGATTGAAGGGGGCGCATCTCGAACAACCTTGTTTTGTAGTCCGGCCTCACGGGCATGGGAGTTCTCGGGTGTGGGAGCGGCTTTAGCCGGGGGCGCCTACTTAGCCGCGAATCTTGGGGCTTCGCGGAATCTGCATTCGCGGCTAAAGCCGCTCCCACACCAGAAGGCTGAGCTACGGATCAAGGTTCTCCGAGGTTCCTCTAAGCTAAACCAACTCTGGCTCGGGTGTGATCGGAATGAAAAAACCATCGGCCGTCACGTTGAACGCGCTGCACATTCGTCAGCAGCCGGTTTCCGTGACGCGGCAGATGGCGGCTGCGCTGCCCGGGCTGCGGGCGCTCGCCGAGGAGAAGGGTCTGAAGATCCATCACCTCGGGGCCGGCTATCCGCATCCCGAGGTCACCAATCCTCGCGGCTACATCGAGCACAAGGAGGCGTTCTACGCCCATCGGCTGGCTGAAGAAGGTCACAACGACCCCGATGCAGTCTCGGATCTTCTGCGTGAGGCGTACAACTACACCGATACGCTTGGCCCCAGGGGACCGCGCGAGGCCTTCGCAAGCGTATATGGCAACGACTGGGATGTGGTGATGGACCCCGATCGGTTGATCCCCACGGTGGGCGCAACCGGCGGCATCAACTTGCTTTGCTCACTGTTCGAGCGACCCGGGAAGCCGGTTGCGTATGTGACCGATGCGCCAACGTACGCGGGGTTTCTCGCTCGGGCGAGTCTCTATCGGGGCGCGGAGATCTACAGTGTCGACATGGACGGTGAGGGTCCCGTCGTCGAACGCTTTCGACAGCAGATCCGCGCCGCACGCGCGGAGGGATTCTACGTGCCCTTCTATTACACCGTGCCCGATGGCCACAATCCGGCAGGATTTTCGTTCAGCGGCGCGCGTCGCGACGCGATCCTGGAAGTGGCGAAGGAGGAGGGGGTGCTGATCGTGGAAGATGCGCCTTACGTCTACATCAGCTACGCACCCGATGGGGAGCGTCCGAAGCCTTTCGTTACCCTCGATGCAAAGCAAACGGTGCATCTGTTCACGGGCTCGAAGATCGGCCTGCCGGGACCGCGCATCGGTTTCCTATACAGCGAGGCGACGTTGCGAATAGAGAACGACGAGGCCGCGTCGTTGACGGATCTTCTGCTCACCGAGTCGAGCGGCGACATCTTGTTTCAGAACCCCGAGGCCCTGCGTGGCTTCGAAGCGCTGCTGCACGACGAGCGGATGGAGTTGCGTGAGTCACTCTGGCCGGTGGCACGGCAAAAGCTTCTTATATATCGCGAGAATCGCGAAATCATGATGAATGGGCTCGAGCGCTACCTTGGCGAGTTTCCCGAGCACTTCGCCTGGACCCGTCCCGAGGCGGGCTTCTTCACGGTGTTCACGTTTCTCGGCGATCGGGTTCGCACCGACGACGCGTTCGTCGAACGCCTGGTTTCGGAGTATGGCGTCGTCGTCATTCCGATGTACGACTTCTATCCTGCCGATGCGCGCCGGCGCGATGCGAACGCAGGCTTCAATCAGCTGAGATTGTCGTTCTGCTTCAGCGAGAGCGAAGGCGAAGGCCGCGTCCGGGATCTGACCGAAGCGGTCAAAACGTTCTGCCACGCGGCCCGCGTGGAGTCGGGCCTCCCGAGAATTCTCGGCTGAGGCGCTGAAAATGGGGTCAGACCAGGGTCAGACCCCTTTTCTAGCCCGGAAGGGATGTGGTTGTTAGTATTGGCGGCCCCAGAAGGAGTGCAGGACAAGGTCAAAAGTTGGGTGGATTCTCGGCACGCTGCTGATCATCGCGGGTATTTCCCAGGCCGCCGAGACGGTCCAGAAGCCGGCGAGGGTCACCACGACCGTCGTGCAGACCGGTGCCATCGTCGAGGCGGTCAACAAAGAGACGCGCGAGTTGAAGCTGATCGGGCCGGATAACCGGAGATTTACGGTGGTGGCCGATGAGCTGGTGCGTAACTTCGACCAGATCAAGCCGCGCGACCGCATCACGGTGGAATATCTCGAGTCCATCGCCATCGTCGTGAGCCCTGCGAGCAGTCA
>JAPULC010000185.1 GCA_027295305.1 Gammaproteobacteria bacterium | reverse complement strand
GGGGCGCCCCAAGTCTCCTCGACAAAGCGACATGCTGGCGATGCGTCGTCTCCGTGGGGCATCACCTGGAGGGCGATTCCTCCATGCTCATCGAAGAATTCACGGTGCTCCTTGAAAAAGCCGGGTCGTCCAGGACCGTGGAAAAGCAGGTTGCCTGTATCACACACGAGAAAGTAGGTGTGCTTGTGTGACGCTCCGCCGCCTCTGCGCAGCTCAGTCGACGTCAGAATGTGGAGCCGGTCAGCAATCGTCGAGAACTCGACTTCAACCTTGCTGGACCAATGCGCCATTTTTGTCCCCTTGGTCAACTCCCCCCGCGCTGCATTCTCCCATTTTCCTGCGCGTCTTGGCGGGCAGGTGCGTGTGCACGTTTATCTACCGGGGAGACGATGTTCCCACCTACCTGGATTCCACCCTGAACGACCACCACCCTTCCTGGCGCGGACGCGTCGCTTGTCGACCCAACTTCGCCGCCCGGGCGTTCCACGCTTCGTCCAACACCTCGGGGTCTTCCACGCGCGTCAACGTGACGAGATAGACGGAGTCGTTCACTCGGATGCGGGCGTCTGGATTGGCAAGCGCAGCCGTCGACCAGGTCTTCCCGTCACAACTCGCGCAGCTGAGGAACAGTTGACCTCGCGACGACATGCAGTTCAGGTTGACGGAATGTGGCAACCATGACTGGACCTGGATCTGGCACAGCGGCACTTCGTTGGCAAAGGACCAGTCCGCGACGGGTTCGGTCACTTCGCTCCCGAGCAGCCAACCCCCCGGCAGACGCGAGCACGGACAATAGAAAAAGTATGTGAGGGCTGCAGCTACCGCTGCTGCGCCCAGGATTCCGAGGACCGCACCCAGGGCGGCTCCGCGGACGTTGCGCATTGCAATGTGCATTTTTCGACTCTCTCCTTTTCAGAACAGCTCGCTTTGCTTCCCGGGCAAATTACTTCAACTTCGTTCCTGATGAGTTTCATTTCGCCGGCGCGGTCGCGCGGTAACGTTCCTTCAGGAATTCCTTCAGGATCTTCGCGGTGTGAGAGCCACGGCTCTTACGCGCCACCTGCTGGGGCGTGCCTTTCGCGACCACGCGTCCTCCGCCGTCACCACCCTCAGGGCCCATGTCGATGATCCAGTCGGCCTCGGCGACGACATCCAGATTATGCTCGATCAACACCACCGTGTTGCCGCTGTCGACGAGGCGATGCAGCACCCTAATGAGCTTCTCCACGTCGGCCATGTGCAGGCCGATGGTGGGTTCGTCGAGCAGGTAGAGTGTGTGCTTGGCACGACTCACGCCGCGCTGTCTGCCGCGCATTCCCCCGTGGGCGACGGTAGTGTCCGTTCGCGCCTTCGCGAGCTCGGTGACGAGCTTGATGCGCTGCGCCTCGCCACCGGAAAGCGTCGGGCTCGGCTGCCCGAGGGTGAGATACCCCAAGCCTACATCCTCGAGTAGCTGAAGCGTACGGTGCACGCGCGGGTGTGCGCTGAAAAATGGCGTCGCTTCCTCGATGCTCATGTCGAGAAGCTCGGCCACGTTGCGTTCCCGATAGCGCACCGACAGTGTCTCCGCGTTGAAGCGTGCGCCCCCACAGACCTCGCATAGCACCTTCACATCCGGCAAAAAGCTCATCTCTACCTTCCGCATGCCCTTGCCCCCGCAGCCGTCGCAGCGCCCGCCGTGCACGTTGAACGAGAAGCGGCTGGGTCCCCAGCCGCGCATACGTGAATCGGTGGTATCGGAGAGCAACCGCCGGATGTGATCCCAGATGCCGACATACGTCGCGGGGCACGAGCGCGGTGTCTTACCGATCGGGGTCTGATCGACCTCGAGCACCCGGTCGAGGGCATCGATGCCGGTGATCTCGTCGCATCCCGTGAATCCTTTTCGTCCTCGGTTGGGTGCAAGCTTCTCGGCTAGATTCTCGTGCAGCACCTGGCGAACCAGGGTGCTCTTGCCACTCCCGCTCACACCCGTGACACAGACGAGCTTGCCAAGGGGAAGGACGACATCGAGGTTCTTCAGATTGTTGAGCGTCGCACCCCGTATGCGTAGCTCGCCTTCCACCCCGTTTTGCCTGGCACTCTCGTGAAGAGGATGCATAAGCGGATTGGCCATGAAACGCCCGGTCACCGACGCTTTGCTCTTCATCAGATTTTCGAGCGACCCCGACGCCACGACCTCTCCCCCGCGCACACCCGCGCCCGGCCCGAGATCCACCAGATGCTCCGCTCGCCGGATCGTCTCCTCGTCGTGCTCCACCACCACGATAGTGTTGCCCTTGTCACGCAGATGCTCGAGGGTGTCGAGCAGCATCCGATTGTCCCGCGGATGCAGCCCGATGGTGGGTTCATCTAGGATGTAACACACCCCGCGCAGATTGGAGCCGAGCTGCGCAGCCAGACGAATCCGTTGGGCTTCGCCTCCCGAAAGCGTCGGCGCCGAACGATCGAGCGACAGATAACCGAGGCCCACGTGCTTCAAGAAGCTGAGACGCGAGCGCAACTCTGCAAGCACGTCGCGCGCGATGACGGCTCCACGCTGCTCGAGCTTCAAGCGCAGGAACGCCCGCTCCGCTTCATCCACCGTCAGACCCGTGAATTCGCTGATGGATTTATCTTGAAAACGCACGGCCAGCGCCTCGGGGCACAGACGCTCTCCATCGCAAGTCGGGCATGTCCGATCGCTCACATCATCTTCCAGCCACAACGACTCTTCACCCGTCTGCTCGTCGTCGAATCCACGCAGAATGACCCCGGTGCCATAACAGCGCGGGCACCAGCCGTGGCGCGAGTTGAATGAAAACAACCTGGGATCGAGCTCGTCGAAGCTCGTGGCACAGCCCGGACAGGCGCGCTCGGTCGAGTAAAGCGTCTCGCGGCTGGCTCCCCGGCGCAGCGTCGCGACGCGAACCCGGCCCTTGCCGAAGTCCAACGCTCGCGAGAGCAGCTCGCGGAGCTCGAGCTCGTTCTCCGGCACTGTGTTCACCTCTCCTACGGGAAGATCGATGTCGTGCTCCTGATAGCGGTCGAGTCGCGGCCAATCTCCCGTGGGGAGCATCTCCCGATCTACTCGGAGGTGCGCATACCCCTTGTTCGAAGCCCAGCCGGCGAGATCGGTGTAGTAGCCCTTGCGCGCGACGACGAGCGGCGCCAGCACCTGCACCTTGCGACCCCGATAGCTGCGGAGGATTCCCGCAACCACGGCTTGCGGCGTCTGCGGCTCGATGGGCAGGTCGCAGTCGGGGCAGTGCTGCACGCCAAGGCGGACGTACAACAGTCGCATGAAGTGATAGATCTCCGTGAGCGTTGCCACCGTGCTCTTGCGCCCGCCGCGGCTCGTACGCTGCTCGATCGCCACCGCGGGTGGAATACCGAAAATCGCGTCCACCTCCGGGCGCGATGCCGGCTGAACGAATTGCCGCGCGTAGGCATTCAGCGACTCGAGATAGCGCCGTTGGCCTTCGGCAAACAGAATGTCGAAAGCGACGGTGCTCTTGCCGCTGCCGCTGATGCCCGTGATGACGGTGAATTTCTCCCGCGGAATGCGAATGTCCACGCCCTTCAGGTTGTGCTCGCGCGCGTTAC
>JAPULC010000184.1 GCA_027295305.1 Gammaproteobacteria bacterium | reverse complement strand
CCCCGCGCGCTCACGGACCGACTCCCATCGTGCTCCGGCACCAGCGGCGCCTCTATCGGGTCCTCGCCGATGCGCTCCGGCCGAATGTCGATCACGGTCTCATCGGTCTCGATGGACGGCCCGATCACACGGAAGCTGAGGGTGTCCAGGGCAAGCATGTCGCCGTGACGAAGCTCCGCATGCTGCACCCGATTGCCATTGTGATAAGTGCCATTGGAGGAATCGAGATCCCGCACGACGAGGTGATCAATCTCGATGTCGATTTCCGCGTGCTCACGCGATAGCCGCGCCTCGGGTATGGAGATCTCGCAGTCGAGAGCGCGACCCACCTTGGTGGATCCAGTAATGGGAAACACCTTGCCCTCGAGGGGGCCCGATTCCGCCCGCAGCGCCCAGTCCGGCTCGAGGAGCGCCTTACCTTGGGAGGCGTCCTCTTCGGCACCTTCAGCACCCAGCGTCGAGGTCTGTGCTTCCTCGGATTCGCTACCGGGCTCGGCCACGATGAGCACTACGGGGCCAATACGGATCTCGTCACCCACCCGAATCGGTACCGCCCCGCCGATTCGGCGCCCGTTCACATAGGTACCCAGCCCCGTCCCGACGTCTTCGATCAGGATCGTCTCGCCATCCACGCGCAAATCGGCGTGAAAGCCCTTCACACCCTTCTCATCGATGACGATGCCGCTGATCCGATCGGCGCCGATCGTGAGACCTGGGCTCGTCAGCGGAGCGGGATCACGCTCCCGATTTTGAAACCTGAATTCCAGCATGGTCAGAATGTTTTCGCACCTGCGTCCGAAAGTGAAGCACCTCTCACGCATGCTGCCGGGCTACTAACGCTTCCTTAGCCGAATGAGCCGAATGATGGCCACCAGGACGAATGCTGCAATCATGGTGCTCAGCACGAGCAGGATACTGCCGGTGAAGAACTCGAGCAGGGTCCGTGTGTCCAGACCCCAGGAACGCCAGATCGTCAAGACGAACGCGACGGCGACTGCCACCCCCAGCAGGACGCGTCGAGTGGCGGGCAAGCGGCGGCTCTTTGCCATGACCTCATGGGATCACAGGGTGTGGTCGAAGGGAAGGATTCGAGAGAGTATCGTAACGCTGATGTACGAGATCGGCGATCCCGCGGCCCTCACGGGGAAGGACACCATCACCCAGGCGCGCTTCGAACACCTGGACTGGCCTCCTGCGCTTACACCGCGCCTGATCGAGAACTGCGAATTCGACACGGTGAGCTTCAAAGAGTCCGACCTCGAGGGCATTGAGATGAAGGATTGTCGCTTCAGCGCCTGCACGTTCTCACGGGCAATCCTCATGGATGCAAGCTTCGAGCGCTGCTCGTTTTTCACCCCGTCCGATGGAAGTGCGGAAGAGCTTCGATGCCGATTCGCCCACTGTGATCTTCGCCGGACCCAATGGACAGGGTGCGATCTATCCCTTTGCGAATTTCCTGGCTGCCAGCTCCACGGCGTGCGCATGGAGCGCTGCCAGGCGCAGGGGGCGGATTTCGCCGGCGCCGATTTCAGCTGGCAGGTGAGCCGCAAAATGGTGCTGAGCGATGTCCAGATCCTCGACACCAATCTTGCCTACGCCAATCTCACCGGCGCCTATCTGGCACAAGCGTCGTTGCGTGGCTCACGTCTGAGCCACGCAGACCTCTCGCACGCGTGCCTCGAAGGAGCCGATCTGCGCGATTGCGAGCTCCACCAGGTCATCTTCACATTGGCGGTGCTGCGCAATGCAGATCTCAGAGATGCGCAACTCGACGCCATCGATCCCCGCACGGCGGATCTGGTCGGAGTGAAGCTCAAGGAATGGCAGCTCAAGGCGCTCGCAATACCGCTTGGAATCGAGATTGAGCCCTAACGTCGGGGATTGATCTCGAGCAGCTCGACCTCGAAGACCAGAACGGAGTTCGGAGGAATTCGGCCGCCGGCGGCGTCACGCTTCCCGTAGCCGAGCTCAGAGGGAATGAACAGCCGCCACTTGCCCCCCACTTTCATCATCTGCAGGGCCTCGGTCCAGCCACCGATCACCCGATTGACGGCGAAGGTCACGGGCTGTCCACGGTCATAGGAGCTGTCGAAGACGGTGCCGTCGATCAACTCGCCACGGTAATGGGTTTTGACCCGATCGCTGGCGGCCGGGCTCAGGCCCTCCCCGGACCGCATCACCTCGTACTGCAAGCCCGAACGCGTGGTCTTGACGCCATCACGCTCACGGTTGTCGGCAAGAAATTTCTCGCCCTTCTCGAGATTGACCGTTGCGATCATCCCCTGTTGCTCGCTCTGGCGCTCTCGCATGACCTCGAACGCGGCGTCAAGCGTCGCCTGATCGATCCGCTGCGGGCGGCCCTCAAACGAATCCGACAAGCCCATGATCACCGCCTCCAGCGAAACCTCCGGCACGTTCTGGCCCTTGAGTTGCTCGCCGAGGCTGTATCCGATGCCGTAGCTTGCCTGCTCGGGAGGCGTCTCCATCGCCGCCGCACCAGCGTACGGCACCCAGACCGCCAAGGCGATCAGTGTGACGTGGTTCATACTTCAGGCTATCGTCGCAGTAGGACGTCTCAGCATAGCATGACGACCCCCTCCCCCCGGGTTGCAGTTGCGTGAAGGCCGCAACTACCATAGGTTGTGGGAGACTCACGCCGATCCGGTGGCGGTAATTGCACGGGAACCGACGAGAGATGCCCAGGGTCATATATGACTATCCGGAGCGTCCGAGCAAATCGATGAAGAAGTATTACCGAGTATCAGTGGTCGCGCTCTTCGTGATGCTCCCGGGGCTTTCCCTGGCAGAGCATGCGAGTGCCCAACTGGCGTACAACGCTCCGACGATTGCGCCCTTGGAGCCTCTCGAGACCCATCCAAGCACCAGCCTGACCATCGTCGACCAGCTGCGTCACAACCACTACGTCAAGCGAGCGATCGACGATCAAACATCGAGCCAGATCTTCGAACGCTATCTGGAACTGCTCGACGGTGGACGTTCCTATTTCCTCGCCGCGGACGTTCAGGGGTTCGAGCGCTATCGCTACACGCTGGACGATGCCTTGAAGAAGGGCGACCTCGGCCCGGCATTCGAGATCTTCAACCTCTACCAGTCGCGCGTGGCCCAGCGCCTGCAATTTCTGATCCGGCGCGTGGACGACGGCCTCGAGGATATTGACTTCAAGAAAGACGAATATCTCGAGCTCGACCGTGATCTGGCTCCGTGGCCGGCCACCATGGCGGAGATGGACGCTTATTGGGAGCTGCGTCTCAAGGCCACCACCCTCAGCATGAAGCTCAACGACAAAACCCTCGAGGAAATCGGCGAGGTCCTCGCCAAGCGCTATCGCAACCGGCTGCATCGAACCACACAGACCAACAGCGAAGACGCCTTTCAGCTCTATGTGAACGCATTCGCGAGCACCTACGATCCGCACACTCAGTATTTCTCTCCGCGGACCTCCGAGAACTTCAACATCAACATGAGCCTGTCCCTCGAGGGCATCGGCGCGGTGCTGCGCACCGAGGACGAATACACCACGGTGGTGCGATTGGTGCCGGCAGGACCCGCTGACAAGAGCGGATTGATCAACCCTGAAGACCGCATTATCGGTGTCGCACAGGGATCCGCCGGCAAGATGGTCGATGTGGTGGGATGGCGCCTGGACGACGTCGTCGAGCTGATCCGCGGGCCGGCAGGGTCGCGTGTCCAGCTCGAGATCATTCCCGATACCGACGAGCAATCGAAGGTCATTCAGATCACACGCAACACCGTGAAGCTCGAAGAGCAATCCGCCCAGAAGCGCATTCTGAAGAACTCACTGGACGCGCACGTGCGCAAGATCGGCGTGATCGATGTCCCGACGTTCTACGTTGATTTCAAGGGCCAGCAGCGCGGCGATCCGAACTACAAGAGCACCACGCGCGACGTGCACCGCCTGATCGGTGAGCTCAAGCAGGACGGCATCGATGGGCTCATCGTGGATCTGCGCAACAACGGTGGGGGCTCGCTGGCAGAAGCCAATTCGCTCACGGGGCTCTTCATCAAGCTCGGACCCACCGTGCAGGTGAAAAGCGCCAACAACCGCGTGAGCCCGTTTTACGACAACGACAACGAGGTAGCCTGGGCGGGTCCCCTGCTGGTGCTGGTGAATCGGCTCTCGGCCTCCGCATCGGAGATCTTCGCGGGGGCGATTCAAGATTATCAACGCGGACTGATCGTCGGCTCCCAGACCTTCGGCAAGGGGACAGTGCAGACACTGATTCCACTGAACCGCGGCCAGCTGAAGCTCACCCAGGCGAAGTTCTATCGCATCTCCGGCCAGAGCACCCAGCATCAGGGGGTCATTCCCGACATCACGTTGCCCGGAATCTACGACGCGGAAAGTATCGGCGAGAGCACCCTCGACGGTGCGCTTCCCTGGGACGTCATCGCACCTGCGCGCTATCGGCGCTCCGATCAGCCCATCCGACCCCTCCTCGAGCCGCTGACCGAACGACACACTGCGCGGGTAAACGTCGATCCGGAGTTCGCATATCTGCGAGCGCTCTCCGAGCACAACAAGGCGCTGCGCAATCGGACGTTGATTTCCCTGAACGAGGAGAAACGCCGCACTGAGAAGGAAACAGAGGAACTGTGGCGACTAGGCCTCGAGAATGATCTGCGCAAAGCCCAGGGCCTCGCACTCCTCGAGAGGCTGGACGACCTCGACGAGGAGACGTCCACCATTGCACGCGCAAGCGGCGGGCCGCCACCGCTGGCGTCGGCCGACAGCGAAGCGCAAGACGTCGAGGAACCCGACCCGGATGCGCTGCTACGTGAAGGCGGCAACATCCTCCTGGATTTCATCTCGCTCACCACCCAGGTGACCGCGCAGACGGCACTTCCGACCCCGGAAGGGCGCGAAGTCGTGCAGTAGGAGCGGCCTCCGGCCGCGAATCCGTGGATAACGCGGGACCCAATCGCGGCTAAAAGCCGCTCCTACGGTAGGCAATGGCGCCGGCGTTGTTTCATGATCCTGCCAATTCGAACGCCAACGAGCGCTTCGAGATGTTCTCGAGCAACACCTGCTCGAACTTCTCGAGGGGCATTGTCACCTGCTCCCGGATCCCATAGCGCCTGAGCGTCACCGTGCGATCGCCCTTCTCGCGCTCGCCGACGATCAGCAGATTCGGGATCTTGTGCGTGGCGCCCTCGCGAATCTTCTTCGACACCGTCTCGCTGGACGGCGCCACTTCGGCGCGCACAAAGCTCTCGCGCAGCCGCGTCACGATCTCGTCTGCATAGTCATCGAACTGGTCCGAGACCGTGATCACCTGCACCTGCACCGGCGCGAGCCATGTCGGGAAGGCGCCGGCATAGTGCTCGAGGAGAAAGGCGACGAAGCGCTCATGGGTGCTCAACGGCGCCCGGTGGATGCAGTAAGGCGTGTGCTCCTGCCCATCGGAGCCCTTGTAGACGAGACCCATGCTCGCGGGCACCGCAAAGTCCAGCTGGACCGTGCTGAGGGACTCTTCGCGTCCCGTCACCGTCACGACCTGAATGTCGATTTTCGGCCCGTAGAATGCCGCCTCGCCTTTGGCTTCGACGTAGTCGACTCCCATCTCGTCGAGCACCTCACGCAGAATCTGCTCACAGTGCGCCCACGCAGCGGGATTGTTCACGTACTTCTGCTTGCCCTTCGGATCATCCGGATCCCAGAGTGAAAGACGAATGCCGTAGTCGCTGATACCAAACAGCTCGTAGGCTCGAGTGTACAGGCGCATCACCGCCTTGAACTCCACCTTGATCTGCTCTTCGGTGCAGTAGATGTGCGCATCGTTCATACACATTCCACGCACGCGCACCAGGCCGCTGACGGCACCGGAATCCTCGAAGCGATAACACTGCCCGTACTCCGCAAGGCGCACGGGCAAATCGCGATAGCTTCTGGGCTGCGATGCATAGATCCGATGATGATGCGGACAGTTCATGGGCCTCAGAACATAGGCTTCGCGCACTTCCTCCGAACCGCGCTGCTCGCGAACCTCCATTAGCGGATACATGTCCTGCTCGTAATACGGGAGATGGCCGCTCTTCTCGAACAGCTCCACGCGGGCGAGATGGGGTGTCGCGACACGCAGATACCCATCCTGGAATTCCGTTTCCTTCGCGAGCTTCTCCAGCTCGTCGCGAATCACCGTCCCGTTAGGCAACCACAGCGGTAGCCCCCGACCCACGAGGTTGTCGATGACGAAGATCCCGAGCTCGCGACCGAGCTTCTTGTGATCGCGCGCCTGGGCCTCGTCCCAACGTTTGACGTGCACGTCCAACGCCGCCTTGTCCTCGAACGACCAGGCATAGATCCGCGTCATCATCACGTTGTCGGAATCACCGCGCCAATAGGCCCCCGCTAGGTTTCTCAGCTTGAAAGCATCGCGAGGAATCTCGCGGGTGGTTGCGACATGAGGGCCTTCGCACATGTCGAGAAACGGCCCATTGCGATAGAAGCTCAGGTTCTCGATCCCCTGATTCTCGAAGAGCTCCTCGGCGTATTCGCGTTTGTACGGCTCACCCATCTCATCGAGTCGGGCCATCGCCGCATCAAAGGGAAGCTCCTCGTGGTCGAACCTTTGTCCCTTCTTCAGAATGCGCTTCATCAGCCGCTCGAGCTCCGGGAAGTCCTCCTCGCTGATGGGCTCGGAGAGGATGAAGTCATAGTAGAAGCCGTCTGCGATGGGAGGCCCGAAGCCAAGAGTAGAGCCCGGGCGCAGCTCCAGCACCGCTTGCGCCAGCACGTGTGCAAGGCTGTGTCGGATACGATAGAGCGCGTCGCGTGGCGACCGCTCGCCGCTATGCTCTAGACCTGCCATCGTCTTATCCTCCAGTCGGACACAAAAAACCCCGGTCGGCGGTGCCTTTCGAGGCGGCCTTCCGGGGTTTGGCTGAAAGGCGCCTCCAGTAGGCTACCTTTCAAGCGACGCTAACGCACTCAGGCAGCCCAACACCTCGTGGTGGTGGTGGCCGTCGTCAACGTCGTCCGAGTTTTCACGTTCATCGATCGGGTACGGTTCGCTTTCAAGCGCGTAA
Source organism: Gammaproteobacteria bacterium (assembly GCA_027295305.1). Classification (GTDB taxonomy): domain Bacteria; phylum Pseudomonadota; class Gammaproteobacteria; order Pseudomonadales; family Azotimanducaceae; genus JAPULC01. The sequence goes on along the minus strand of JAPULC010000184.1, from coordinate 4,976 downwards.
TCATAGTGGTCGCGATAGTGAATGCAAGCGTAGAATCGCCGTTCTCGACCAAGGCTCATGTTTCGCCGACGAGGCGAGAATTCCCTGTCTTTCGGAGCTCATCGATGCAGATAGAAGAAGTGTTGCAGGTCACTAACGAGCTGGTTGAGGCGTTCGAGCACCTCGTGCCTCAGCTGTCCTCTTCCAGCGCGCCTCCCAATCGGGAGGACCTCGAAGCCATCGTGAGCTCGCCATCCACCGTTCTCTATGTCGCGCGCGAGGGTGAATCGTTGCTCGGCACCCTGACCCTCGCCCTCTTCCGCATCCCAACGGGCTTACGCGCATGGATCGAAGATGTGGTGGTGGACGGCGGCGCACGCGCACGAGGTGTCGGCGAGGCACTCAACCGTGCGGCGCTGGAACGCGCTCGGGCGCTGGGGGCAACCACGGTGGACCTCACCTCGCGTCCGTCGCGCGAAGCGGCGAACCGCCTTTACGAGCGTCTTGGATTCAAACGCCGCGAGACAAATATTTATCGTCTCGATCTTCGAGACTCGATGGATGCCCGCACCTGATCCTCATGCCATCGCGGTGCTCCTGCTCACGGGTGTCGCACTCGTGCTCTTCACCCGTGGGTGGTTCTCGCTGGAGCTTTCGAGCCTGATTCTGATCGTGCTGCTCACGATGGGCTTTGCGCTGTTTCCCTATGAGAAAAACGGCGTCGTGCTCGAACCGACGGATCTCTTCTTCGGCCTCGGGCACGAAGCGTTGGTCGCCGTGTGCGCATTGATGGTGGTAGGGCAAGGCCTCGTACGCACGGGGGCGCTCGAGCCGGTGGGTCGAGCTCTCGGAAACCTCTGGACGCGAAGCCCGCTGCTTTCGTTTCTGCTGACCCTCGTGCTCGCGGGGGTGCTATCGGCCTTCATGAACAACACCCCCATCGTGGTGTTGCTGCTCCCGATCCTGATCAGCGTGTCGCTGCGCACGAGATCGTCGCCCTCGGGCATCCTCATGCCCATGGGCTTTGCGACGCTCGTGGGAGGCATGAGCACGACCATCGGCACCTCTACGAACCTGTTAGTGGTGACGGTGGCGGCGGATCTCGACGCAGTGCACTTTCAGATGTTCGACTTCGTCGTGCCCGCGGCCATCGCGGCGGGGGTCGGAATCCTGTATCTCTGGCTCGTGGCGCCGCGGCTTTTGCCTGCCCACGAGACACCGCTCGCCGACGGATCGCCGCGGCTCTTCGATGCGCGCATTCTGATTCCCGAATCCTCGCCTTCTGCGAACGAGCCCTTGTCGGTGCTGCTGGATCGCGCCGACGGGCGCATGCAGGTGCAACGCATCAAGCGGGGCGACACCTACCTCATGCCGCTGCCCGATGCGGTAATCCAGGCCGACGATATTCTTCTGGTGCGCGACACGCCGCATAACCTGAAGGAGTTCGAAACTGCCCTCGACGGAACGCTCTTTGCCCGCGACGTGGCCGTCGACGAAGAACATCCCCTCACCGCGGAGAATCAACAGCTCGCCGAGGTCGCCGTGGTGCGAGGCTCGCCGCTGGATAACTCCTCGGTCCGAAACGCGCGTTTCATCCGACGCTATCAGGTGGCGGCGCTGGCCGTGCACCGCGCAGGACGCGAGGTACGGCCACCGAGGGAAGGCTCCATCATCGACATCGTGCTGCAATCCGGTGACATCCTGCTCGTTCAGGGCGCGCGCGAGCAGATCGAATCGCTGAAACGCAATACGGAGCTTCTCGTCCTGGACGCGTCGGTGAGTCTTCCGCGCACCGAGAAGTCCACCCTCGCGCTTGTCATCATGGCAGGGGTGGTGGTGCTCGCCGGAACCGGACTCATGTCGATTGCGGTCTCTGCCGTCGCCGGGGCGACGTTGATGCTCCTCACGCGTTGTCTCGGCTGGGGGGCGGCGATTCGCGCCATCAGCCCCAGCGTGTTTTTCGTCGTCGTGGCGAGCCTTGCGCTGGGCCACGCGCTGGTGGAAACCGGCGGCACGGCCTACCTGACAGACGTGTTCGTGAGGACCACCGAAGGCGCGCCGGCCGCCGCCATACTTGCGGGGCTGATGGGTATGATGGCGGTGCTCACCAATGTCGTTTCGAACAACGCCGCCGCCGTCATAGGCACGCCCATCGCCGTCGGCATCGCGGCGCGTCTGGGTCTTCCGGTGGAGCCGTTCGTGCTCGCGGTGCTCTTCGGCGCCAACATGAGCTACGCGACGCCAATGGCATACAAAACCAATCTACTCGTGATGAGCGCAGGTAACTATTCGTTCGGCGACTTTCTCAGAGTGGGCATTCCGCTGACGGTTCTCATGTGGATAGTGCTGAGCTGGCTACTCACGACGCTCTATCTTTGATCGATCAGCCTGCGCGATTCTCGACTTCGTGCCAGCGTAGTGACCTGAAATCGAACCCCTGCCGGAGGGTTGGCTTCACCACCTCGAAGTAAGGCGAAAGGTCGAAGTCCTTCGGCGTGAAAGTGCTGTGATGACGAATCCGGTAGATCGCGTATCGCTCCATCGCATCGTTCGATTCCCACCACGTGTGCGGAAGGATTGGATAGCGGATCTGCTGAAAGGCTTCCGCGATCAGTGTCGAGCAAATGGCGCGCGTCGGCTCGCTGCTGCCGAGGGTGATCATGCGCCGGCGAAAGCGACTGGGCACGGGAGGGGTGGGGAGAACATAACGCACGAGATCGAACACGTTTCTCAGATCGTATTGATCTCCAATGTGACCTCGCACGAAGTCCGTCACGCTTTGCTTGTCCGCCGACGAAAGGCCCTGCGGGCGGCAGATTCTCACGTTGGCGTTGCGGTATTTCTCCGTCGGGACCACCACCACGCCATTCCGGAGATCGGCCTCGACCAGATCGCCGCGCCCATCCACGTCTGCGAGGTAGATGCATGCGTGCGACCACGTGGATTGCGTCAGGTACTTGATCGCCGTGCTCACCCGCGAATTGCCCTCGACCAGGACGATGTCGCAGGGCTCCAACACCTGCGCCCAATCGGCCTCGGTCCCCATGACCGGCGGCGCGAAGTCGCGAATGGGGCCCGTGAGATAGGCCGCAAGGCGAGCGCCCATCCATCGACACATTGCGCTGAAAATTCGTCCCATCGCCCTTGGCTCCTGAATGCCTTTGTGAACTCAGTCTGGCGCATTAGACTAGCGTCGTGCCCACGGTGCTCAAAGGCATTGAATCTCCTTGCCGCGACACCATACGGCTTCTCGTCACCCCAGACAGAGTCCGTCTCGATGCGTTCAACTCCGAGCTTGCAGGTTGTTGCGCTAACCGTCTTGATGACGTTGTCGCCAGTCAATGCCGCGGCCGAAGAAAAAGCCATAGAGAGCCTGCGCCAGACCGGGAAGGCTTTCTCGTCCGTCGCGAAGAAGGTCTCCCCGTCCGTGGTGTTCATCCGCATGGAACGCAGACGCCAGAGCCCTTTCCACGGCAGCCCCTTCGATGAGGAGTTTCTGCGGCGCTTCTTCGGCGCACCGAGGGACATCCCCCAGGAACGCACCGAAGTAGGACAGGGGTCGGGCTTCATATTCTCCAAGGACGGTTACATCCTCACGAACAACCACGTGGCGGGGGATGCAGACCGGATGACGGTGCGATTGATCGACGGGCGCGAATTCGAGGCAACCCTCGTGGGCAGCGACCCCCCCAGCGACGTCGCCGTGATCCACATCGAAACCGACGACGATCTGCCCATCCTCGAGCTCGGGGATTCCGACGCCCTCGAAGTGGGTGAATGGGTGCTCGCCATCGGCAACCCGTTCGGGCTCTCCCACACCCTGACGGTGGGTGTCGTGAGCGCGACCGGACGCTCGAGCATCGGTGTCGCGGACTACGAAAATTTCATCCAGACCGATGCCGCCATCAATCCGGGCAACTCGGGCGGACCGTTGGTCAATCTCGACGGTGAGGTGGTCGGGATCAACACCGCAATATTCAGCCAAACCGGCGGCTCCATGGGCATCGGTTTCGCCATCCCCATCAACATGGCCCGCGCCATCGCAGAGCAGCTGTTGGAGCATGGTGAGGTGACCCGGGGATTGCTCGGTGTCGCGATCCAGGATCTCACTCCTGAGCTCGCGGAAAGCTTCGGGGTCGAAGGGCGCAAAGGGGCCCTGGTGGCGGAAGTGATGCCGGACTCGCCTGCGAAGCGCGCGGGAATTCAGCGGGGCGACATCGTTCTCGAGATGAATGGCAAAGCGGTGGCAAACGTCGCGCAGCTTCGCAATCGCATCGCACTCACGGCCCCGGGCACCAAGGCGCGATTTCGAATCCTGCGCGACGGACGTGAACGCGTCGTCAACGTGAAAATAGGCAAGCTCGATGCGCAGAGCGTGGCCTCCTCGACAGGCCCGGCGAGCATCGGCGAGATCGGCATCACGGTCAGCGCGATGACCGAGGAACGGGCGCAAAGCCTCGGCTACGAGGGCACTTCGGGCGTGGTGATCACCAGCGTGGAAGCCGACGGTCCCGCGGCGCGTGCGGGTCTGCGGCGAGGCATGCTCATTCGTCAGGTGAATCAACGCAACGTCTCCACCACCGAGGAGTTCCGTGAGGCCATTCGCGCCGGGGATCCAGACCTGGTGCTCCTGCTCGTCCAGGATACCCAGGGGACGCGCTTCGTGCCGGTCCGCCTGGGATAAATCCGAGCTGAGCGATGCCCGACTCCATCCTCTTTGGCGTGCTCGTCTGGTCCACGCTGATCCTGGGTGCGGGTCTGCTCTTGTTGCTGGTCATCGCGAGCCTCACCGGGCTCTACATGTACCTCGTCGATCAGCATCAGACGCGAAACTCCATCCGCCGCAACTACCCGTTGATCGGACGCTTTCGCTTCGTGCTGGAAACCATCGGCACGTTCCTGCGCCAGTATTTTTTTGCAATGGACCGCGAAGAGTTACCCTTCAACCGTGCCCAGCGCTCGTGGGTGTATCGCGCCGCCAAGGACATCAACAACAC
>JAPULC010000183.1 GCA_027295305.1 Gammaproteobacteria bacterium | reverse complement strand
GCATTCGGGGGCCATGCGTACCCCTGCAGTTCTGTTCCTACAGAACTGCTAAGGGCAAGAGGCGTTTTCCCGCCTCTTGCCCCATAATCCACACCCTTACGCGGGTTGCCGGCCCAAGTCGTCGCCATGAAGATCGAGTTCGTCGTCCTTGCTGCGGGGCAGGGAACGCGCATGCGTTCCAAGCTGCCGAAGGTGCTCCATGAGATCGGCGGCCGTGCATTGCTCGAGCACGTGCTCAGGACGGTGGAGACGTTGAGTCCTTCATGTATTCATGTGGTGGTGGGTGCGGGTCACGACATGGTTCGGGAACGCCTGGGGGCCCAGCGTGTGAACTGGGTGCTGCAGGAGGAGCAGAAAGGGACCGGGCATGCCGCGGCGCTGGCACTGTCGCACCTTGACTCGGACAGCATCGTTATTGTGTTGTATGGCGACGTCCCGATGGTGCAGGCTTCGACGCTGGCGGCATTGGTGAAGGCGGCCTCCACTGGAGGGTTGGCATTGATCACCGCCGAGGTGAAGGACCCGAGCGGTCTCGGCCGTATCGTGCGCGATGGTGAAGGACGCATGGAAGCGATCGTCGAAGAGCGCGATGCACGCCAGGAACAGCTCGCAATCCACGAGATCAACAGCGGCATCATGGCATTGGGTGCAAGGCTCCTGGGTCGTTGGATCTCACGACTCGAGCCGGACAACGCTCAGGGAGAATATTACCTGACCGATCTCGTTCAGTTCGCGGTAGGCGACGGTGTAGAGGTTCATACAGTGTGCCCGGAGTTCGAAGAGGAAGTATGGGGCGTCAACAACCCCGAGGAGCTTGCACGGGTGGAGCGCGCATATCAGCGTCGCGTCGCGCAATCGTAGTGGGTGGAGGCGTGGACGCAGGTGGATTGGCAGTTGCGGGTGGACGGCATCCCAGCGTTGAAGGCTGGAAGCGGCCGGGGGATACCGAACGGGAGGAAAAGATCGGCTGATGTGCGGAATCGTGGGTGTCGTCAGCACTAGACAGGTCCCGGATCTTCTGGTCGAAGGACTCCAGAGGTTGGAGTACCGCGGCTATGACTCCGCTGGCATCGCCGTTCTGGACGCGAATCAGGTGCTCAAACGTCGGCGCACGATTGGCAAGGTCAAGGAACTCGCGGACAGTCTGCGAAGCGATAGCCTCAGTGGCGTCACCGGCATTGCGCACACGCGTTGGGCGACCCACGGCGTCCCGAGCGAAGGCAATGCACATCCTCACGTGTATGGAGAGACGGTTGCGTTGGCGCACAACGGCATCGTGGAGAATCACGAGGCGTTGCGTGAAGAGCTCGTCGGACTCGGAAGCGAGTTCACTTCGGATACCGACACCGAGGTCATCGTTCATCTCATCGGACGAGAGCTCGCCAACACCGATTCATTGCTGGATGCGGTGCGGCGGGCTGTAAAGCGCCTTGAGGGCGCGTTCGCGATCGGCGTCATTTCGAGTCGCCACCCCGGCCGTCTGATCGGTGCGCGGAAAGGCAGTCCTCTCGTCGTTGGGCTGGGGCACGGGGAAAACTTCATCGCCTCCGACGTGCTGGCGCTGCGATCGTTGACGGATCGTTTCATTCTTCTCGAGGAAGGCGACTTGGTGGAGCTTACGCCCTCGGACGTCTCGGTTTGGAATCTCGACGACGAGTCGGTGGTGCGCTCGAGCGTGAAGGTGGAGATGCGAGTCGACGACACCGGGAAAGGGAATTTTCAGCACTACATGCACAAGGAGATACATCAGCAGCCCCAGGCGGTTGCGGCCACTTTGGAAGGGCGCGTGACCCGGCACCGTGTGTTGGAGGAAGCGTTCGGAGTGCGAGCGTCTTCGGTGTTCGACCGAACCCGGGCCATCACGATCGTGGCGTGTGGCTCGAGCTACTACAGTGCGTCGATTGCTCGATACTGGATCGAAGATCTCGTGGGTATCCCGTGCAATGTCGAGATCGCGAGTGAATTTCGCTATCGCCGCGGTGTGGTGTTGCCAGGTTCGTTGTTTGTCACGATCACGCAGTCGGGAGAGACCGCAGATACGTTGGCGGCGCTACGTCTCGTGAAGGAGCAGGGTTTCGAGGCGAGCCTCACCATATGCAACGTGCCGACCAGCACGACCGTGCGCGAAAGCGATCTTGCCTTGATGATACAAGCGGGTCCAGAGATCGGGGTTGCTTCGACGAAGGCGTTCACTGCGCAGCTGGTCGATCTCATGCTGCTGACGATTCTGTTGGGCCGCCGTCATCGAATGTCAGAAGACACGGAGCGCGAGCTCGTGGGCGCGTTGCGTGGACTGCCGGACGTGTTGGAGGAAGCGTTGAAGCTCGACGTTGTCACGCGCAAGCTGGCGCAGCGGCTCGTGGACAAGCATCATGCCCTCTTTCTCGGGCGTGGCGCGCATTATCCGGTGGCGCTGGAAGGGGCGTTGAAACTCAAGGAGATCTCCTACATCCACGCGGAGGCGCTGCCGGCAGGAGAGCTCAAGCACGGACCCCTTGCGTTGGTGGATGCGGAAATGCCAGTGATAGCGGTGGCACCCAACAACGATCTTCTGGAAAAGCTCAAATCGAACCTGCAGGAAGTCAGAGCCCGCGGCGGAGAGCTGATTGTGTTTGCCGACGAGACCCTCGGCTTTCGCACGGAGCCCGGCGTGACGGTGGTCGAAGTCCCGTCGGTGCACGAAGCGCTCGCGCCGATAGTATTCACCGTGGCCCTACAGCTACTCGCTTATCACACGGCCGCGCTCAAGGGGACGGACCTGGATCAACCCCGCAATCTCGCCAAATCGGTGACGGTGGAATAGCCGATAGACCCCTCGTGGACGTAACGCATATTCTCGAAGGCATGAACGACAGACAGCGCGAGGCGGTCAGCTCGCCGCTCGGTAATTCGCTCGTGCTCGCGGGTGCCGGCAGCGGCAAGACACGCGTGCTGGTGCATCGAATCAGCTGGCTCGTAGAGGTGGAAGACGTCTCGCCCCACGGCGTATTGGCGGTGACGTTCACGAATAAGGCCGCGTCGGAGATGCGTCACCGAGTCGAGCAGCTGCTCGGCATTAGTGTGAGGCCCCTGTGGATAGGGACCTTCCACGGCCTGGCTCACCGCTTGCTTCGAATACACTGGCGAGAAGCCAAAATTCCCCAGAGTTTTCAGGTGCTCGATTCCGACGATCAGCTGCGGCTCGTCAAGCGAGTGATGAAAATGCTCGATCTCGACGAGCAGAAGTGGCCGTCGCGACAGGCCGTGTGGTTCATCAACACGGCGAAAGACGAAGGTAGGAGACCACGGCACATCGACACCGGTGGCGACCTCTTCAACATCACCCACCTGAGAGTCTACGAAGCGTACGAAGAGGCATGTCAGCGAGGGGGCTTGCTCGATTTTTCCGAGCTCATTTTGCGCAGCCATGAGCTTTGGCTCGAGAACGACGATTTGCTTCGGCACTATCAGAATCGCTTCAGCCAGATTCTCGTGGACGAGTTCCAGGACACCAACGCCATTCAGTACGCGTGGCTCAAGGTGCTCGGGTCGCGCGCCGGTCTCATGGCCGTCGGCGACGACGATCAGTCGATTTACGGCTGGCGCGGCGCGCGCGTGGAGCACATCCAGCGATTCAGCAAAGAGTTTCAGGGTGTCACGATCTACCGACTCGAGCAGAACTATCGCTCCACTGGAAACATACTGAAAGCCGCCAACGCGCTCATCGATAAGAATCAGGACCGCCTCGGAAAGCGTCTCTGGACTGCAGGGGAGGACGGTGATGCGATCCTGCTCTACGCCGCTTACAACGAGCTGGACGAGGCGCGTTTTATCGCAGAGCGCACGCGGGAGTGGATAGACGGCGGTGCAAGCCCGGGAGACGTCGCGTTGCTGTACCGCTCCAACGCGCAATCACGCGTGTTGGAAGAGGCACTTCTGCGGCTTTCGATTCCGTACAGAATCTATGGAGGCCTTCGATTCTTCGAGCGGGCGGAGATTCGCAATGCCCTCGCCTATATGCGTCTCGTCGCCAACGCAGACTCCGATGCGGCCGTCGAGCGTGTGATCAACACCCCGCCTAGAGGAATCGGCGACAAGACTGTGGAGCGATTGCGACAACACGCACGCGAGCAGGATACAACGCTGTGGCGCGCCGCGAACGACCTGGTTGCCGATCGCGGCCCGGCCGATCGCGGCCCGGCCGATCGCGGCCCGGCCGATCGTGCTCTGGCTGGTCGTGCGGCGAACGCGGTGAAGGGGTTCATCGAGCTGATCGATTCGTTGACCGAGCAGTGCGAAGGCAAGAACCTGGAAGAGATCGTGCGCCTCGCCATCGACAACAGCGGGTTGATGGAATTTCACGGAAGCGAAAAGGGCGAGCGGGGGCTTGCGCGAAAGGAAAATCTCGAGGAACTCGTCGCCGCTTGCGGGGAATTTGGCGGCGCATTCGTTCTGCCCATCGATCCGCAGGGGTTGCCCTCACAAGGTACCGAGGATCTGTTGTCGGAATTTCTCGATCACGCCGCTCTGGAGACCGGAGAGCATCAGGCGGATTCGAACGCGTCGTCGGTACAGCTGATGACGCTTCACTCCGCCAAGGGATTGGAGTTTCCGCTGGTATTCATGGCGGGGGTCGAAGAAGGATTGTTTCCGCATCGCATGTCACTGGAGGAGCCGGGGCGCCTGGAGGAAGAACGACGGCTGTGTTATGTCGGCATCACGCGGGCGATGAAGCAGCTCTACTTTACCTATGCCGAGACGCGCCGTCTGCACGGCTCGGAGTCCTACAACAAGCCCTCGCGCTTCATTGCCGATATACCTGCCGATCTGATGCAGGAAGTGAGGATCAGAAACGAGGTCACTCGCCCGCTCTCCCCCGCCTGGGAGGATGATGAAGGTTCGCTTCGGCTCGGACAGCGGGTCGCACATCCGCGTTTCGGTGAGGGTGTGGTGCTCAACTGCGAGGGTCACGGTGAGCGCACGCGAGTGGAGGTCAACTTTGAACAAGTCGGGCCGAAGATACTCATGCTGAGCCACGCCAACCTGGAACTGTTGAACGACTCTTGAAAAAAGTGAGGAATGAGCCCATGGGATGGGGGGGGAGATTGGCATGCGCGCTGACGGTGTTGCTCGTGATGGCATGTGCGCCGCCGGAGCAATCGGTCAGCGGGGCCGAAGCGGGGTCGGCGTCCGCTGACGAGACAGTCCACCATTGGAAACTCATCACCACTTGGCCGAAGAACCTGCCGGCGCTCGGCACGGCACCGGAGCGGCTGGCGGACATGGTGGACACCATGAGTCGGGGCCGCTTGAAGATCAAAGTCTACGGCGCCGGCGAACTCGTGCCCGCGTTCGAGGTGTTCGATGCGGTGTCGTCCGGCACCGCCGAGATGGGACATGGGGCGGCCTACTACTGGCGCGGCAAGATCCCCATCGCAGCCATCTTCAGCACGGTGCCTTTCGGGCTGACCGCTCAGGAGATGAACGCATGGCTCCACCACGGTGGCGGCATGGAACTCTGGCGCGAGCTCTATGAACCCTTCGGGTTGATTCCGATGGCGAGTGGTAACACCGGCGTGCAGATGGCCGGCTGGTTCAACCGCGAAATCAACTCCATCGACGATATCCAAGGACTGAAGATGCGCATCCCGGGCCTCGGGGGTGAGGTATTTCAGCGCGCAGGTGGCGTGGCGGTGGCATTGCCCGGGGGAGAGATTTTCACTGCGCTGCAGACGGGGATCATCGATGCGACGGAGTGGGTTGGCCCGTACAACGATCGGGCATTCGGTTTGCACACGATTGCGAAATATTACTATTACCCGGGTTGGCACGAGCCCGGCGCTACACTCGAGGCCATCGTCAACACGCAGGCGTTCGAAGCCTTGTCGCCGGACTTGAGGCGCATCCTCGAGGTGGCGTCGCGGGCCATCAACCAGGATATGCTCGACGAACTCACCGCCAAGAACAGTCTTGCCCTCAAGGACTTGATGGAGACCCACGGCGTAGAGTTGCGCCGGCTGCCCGACGACGTGATCGCGCGCTTGAAGGAGATCTCGCGGGAAGTGGTCGCTGAAGCTGCCGGCGAGGACGAGCTCAGCCAGCGCATCTACAGATCTTTCGAGGCCTTTCGCGAGAACGTCGTGAGCTATCACGAGATCTCTGAAAAGGCGTACATCAACGCACGTTGAGGGGCTTTTCCGATGGAGTTGAAGACGGTTCTGTTTGACGTGAGGGATGGCATTGCGACCATCACGTTGAATCGCCCAGCCCGCTTGAACGCGTGGACCGGTCGAATGCATCACGAGTACCGCTGGTGTCTCGAGCAGAGTGAGGAAGACAGAGACGTCGGCATCATCGTCGTCACGGGCAGTGGCCGCGGATTCTGTGCGGGGGCCGATACAAGAGCGCTGGAAGGCCACGTGGCAAAGGGCGGCTATGACCCCGGGACTCCCGATGTGATGCCTTCGCCGGGGTTTGGCACCGAGGTGGAGTTCGATGCGGACTTTGCGTACCACTTCGGATTGTCGAAGCCGGTGATTGCGGCAGTCAACGGCGCGGCGGCGGGGGTTGGCCTCGTGCTTGCGTGCTATGCGGATCTGCGCTTCGCTGCCCAGGGCGCGAAGCTCACCACGGCCCACGGCAAGCTCAATCTTCCGGCCGAGTACGGGCTGTCGTGGCTTCTGCCACGCATGGTAGGGCTGACGCGAGCGAATGAGCTTTTGTTGTCGAGTCGCGTGTTTCTGGCGGAGGAAGCACTCGAGCTCGGACTCCTCAATCGAGTATTGCCCGCCGAAGAGCTGCTTCCCTTCACCTATCGCTACGCACACGATCTGATGGAGTCCGTCTCACCCGGCGCGTTGCGCGAAACCAAACGTCAGATCTATCGTGATCTTCATCGCAATGTCGCGGAGTCGGTTCGCGCCTCCGAGTCGCGCCTCGACGAGATGATGCGCGAGGCCGACTTCGCGGAAGGTGTCGCTGCGTTCGCGGAAAAGCGTAAGCCGAAGTGGACGTGTCGGTAAACCTCGAGACGCTCGGCCTCATCCTCGACGACTGTGGAAATCCTTCGGTGAGCCCCTGAACACCCCGGCGTCATCCGTATAGTGCGTTGGGTAGCCAGGTCACGAGATCTGGCCAGAGCGCGAGCACGGCAAGAAGCGTGATCTGCAGGATCACGAAGGGGACGACCCCGCGATAGATGTCCTGGGTCTTGACCTCCGGTGGGGCAACACCGCGTAGATAGAAAAGCGCAAACCCGAACGGCGGTGTCAGAAACGACGTCTGCAGATTGACTGCGATCATCACACCGAGCCAAACGGGATCCAGGCCCATCGCCAGCAGCACCGGGCCCACGATGGGTACCACCACGAACGTGATCTCGATGAAATCGAGAATGAACCCGAGGAGGAAGATCACGAGCATCACGATGATCGTTGCCCCGACGACTCCACCGGGCATGGTGACGAAGATCGATTGCACGAGCTCGTCGCCACCATAGCCTCTGAACACCAACGAGAACAGCGAGGCGCCAATGAGGATGAAAAACACCATGGCCGTGGTCTCGGTGGTGGAGCGCACCACCTCCCTCAAGCGAACGTAGTCGATCTGGCGGTGAAGGAGCGCAAGCAACGTCGCCCCCAGCGCGCCGACGCCGGCCGCCTCCGTTGGCGTGGCAATGCCCGCCAGGATCGAGCCGAGTACAGCGATGATCAGCACGAGTGGCGGGGCGAGACCCTTGAGTAGGATTGCGGGAATCGACACGCCCTCTGCGCCCATAAGCTCCTCCACCGGCACCAGTGGTGCCCGATGGCGCGCGAAGAGGCCTACGCCGGCGATGTAGACGATGTAGAACAGCACGAGTAAGAGCCCGGGAATCACCGCGCCGGCAAAGAGATCGCCCACCGATACCGTTCGGGGGGCGAAGATTCCTTGAGAGAGCTGCGCTTGCTGGTATGCGTTCGACATGACGTCGCCCAGCAGCACAAGGGCAATGGATGGAGGAATGATCTGACCGAGGGTTCCGGTTGCGCAGATCGTGCCAGTCGCGAGACGCGGGTCGTAGCCGTGACGCAACATCGTCGGCAGCGCCATCAGGCCCAGGGTGACGACGGTGGCACCGACGATGCCCGTACTGGCTGCCATCAACATGCCGACGAGCGTCACCGAGATTCCGAGCCCGCCTCGAAGACGTCCACACAAGATCGACATGGAGTCCAGCAACGTCTCCGCAATGCGCGACTTCTCGAGCATGACCCCCATGAGCACGAACAGGGGTACTGCGATGAGGGTTTGATTGGTGACGATTCCGAACAAGCGCCCGGTGAAAAATCCCAGGTCGGAGGGGTCGAAGGTGCCGGTGAGAATACCGGCGAATGCGAACGTCAGTGCAACTCCCGCCAGCGTCAACGCCACCGGGTAACCGGCGAGCAGCACGACGAACGCCGCCAGGAACATGAGGAGCGGTGTGAACTCGGTCATCGTGAACGATGTTGCGTCACGAGTTGCTGGAGCGCCTTCAAGGCCTCCGATGTGCCCTGAAGAAGTAGTGCAAACGCCATCAGCGGGATCAGCGTCTTCAGGAGATAGACAAATGGGACGCCCCCGACTTCCGGAGATGCTTCGTGAATTCGCCACGATGTCGCCACGTAATCGAGGCTCACCCAGATGACGAATACTGAAAAAGGAAGCAAGAAGAGCAGTGAGCCCAACAGGTCCACCCATTGGCGGCCACGTGGCGACATGCGTGAGTAGAAAATGTCGACGCGTACGTGAGCTCCCACCTTCAGTGCGTAGGGAATGCCAAGCATGAATACACACCCGTGAAGGTACATCACCGATTCCTGCAGGACGATTGACCCGACGTTGAATACATAGCGCAGCGTCACGACGCCACAGGTTAGCGCCATCATGAGGAGTGTGAGCCAGGCGACGCTTTTTCCGGTGACATCGCTCACTACGTCGAGGTGACGTCCGAGCCGCTCAATCCACGACATCGGCGGCCCACGCGAAATTCAGCACGATGCCAATGAATAAAACCATTCCCACCCAATTGTTGTGCATGAAGGCGTCGAAACATCGATCCCGCGCGCGATGACGGATGAGCACGTGCTGGTATGAGAAAAGAGCGAATGCGGCGCCGAGTGCCAGGTAGAAGATGGGCTCTGCATCGATGCGCTCTCCGAGCAACACCAGTGTTCCGATTGCCAATAGTTGCAGCAATGCCACCATCGCCCGATCGCCCTTGCCGAAGAGAATCGCGGTGGACTTGATGCCGACCTTCATGTCGTCTTCACGGTCCGACATCGCATACTCGGTGTCGTAGGCCACTGTCCAGAACATGTTCGCGAGAAACGCGAGCCATGCCTGCGCTGGCAACGCTTCCATCTGAGCCGCAAATGCCATGGGAATGGACCAGCCGAACGCGAGACCGAGCACGATCTGAGGCAGGTGCGTGAAACGTTTCATGAGCGGATAGATGGCCGTGATGGCGAGGCCAACCGCAGCGAGCATCACGGTCATCAGGTTGGTCATCAGGACGAGCATCAGCGCGATCGAGACGAGCACCGCGAACAGGCTCACGGCTTCACGCATCGAAACATCGCCCCGCGCCAACGGTCGATCACGGGTGCGGGCAACGTGGGGATCGAGATCCCGGTCGGATATGTCGTTGATGACACAACCGGCAGAGCGCATGATCACGACGCCCGCCACGAAGATACCGAGGAGCTTCGGTGACGGAAAACCGTCCGCGGCGAGCCACAATGCCCATAGGGTTGGCCACAGCAGGAGATAAGTCCCGATAGGACGGTCGAGGCGTATCATCCGCGCGTAGTGAGGGCTCTGCCTGACGAGGAAGCGCAACGACTGATTCAAGCGGTTGATAGGGGAGGCGTCCATCGCGGCGAAAGTTTAACCCAATCCGCAGCGCGGCTCGCGGCGTAGAGACCACTCTCATAGCAGTGGCTTCGTTGATTTTTCGACCATCGACCTATAGCGTACGCGCCGCCGCCTTGTGACAACCTCCTTTGGAGCACTCCCGCGAATGAGAAAGTGGCAATGCATAGTCTGCGGATGGATCTACGACGAAGCCGAAGGCTGCGAAGAAGAGAACATTCCACCCGGGACGGCGTGGGAGGACGTGGATGAAGACTTCGTTTGTCCGGAGTGCGGTGTCAGCAAGGAAGACTTCGAGATGATCGAAGTCGGTTGAGAGGGGATCGAAACCGTATGACGTTGACATTGCGCATATTGATCGGGATGGGATCCGGATTCGTGCTCGGCTCGTTGTTCCACGTGTTACTGAACGGCCTCGTGCTCGGTGGCGTTGAGCTGCTTCCCGCACTGCTTTCCGATGAAAGCTTCGTTCGCTATTTCGTGGTTGACGGGCTGATGTACGTTGTCGGGAAGATTTTCATCAATTCGTTGATGCTGCTCGTCGTGCCGCTGGTGTTGGCGTCTCTGGTGTGCGGCGCGAGCAATATCAGCGACGGAGCCAAGATGGGCCGCCTGGGAGGCAAAGCTGTCGGACTGTATCTTTTCACCACCGCGATTGCAGTGACGCTCGCACTCACGGTGGCTCTGATCGTCGAACCGGGGCGTGGCATCGAGGTCGCGCCAGCTCAGGATTTCGTACCCAAGACGGCGCCCAGTCTGGCCCAGGTCATCATCGACATCTTCCCGTCCAATCCGGTGGCGGCCATGGCCAATGGCCAGATGTTGCAGATCATCGTGTTCGCCATCCTGTTAGGCGTAGCCATCGCTCACGCGGGGGAAGCAGGGCAGCGGATCAAAGGTGTGTTCGAGGATCTCAATGCAGTGATCATGCGATTGATCACCATGTTGATTCAGCTCGCACCCTACGGCGTCTTCTGCCTCATGACGAAGCTCTTCGCGGACGTCGGATGGCAGGAGATCGTGAAGCTGGGAGTCTATTTCCTGACGGTGATGGGCGTGCTCGCGATACACGCCGGGCTCGTCTATCCGCTCATTA
>JAPULC010000182.1 GCA_027295305.1 Gammaproteobacteria bacterium | reverse complement strand
ATCACCAGCGGATCGCGTTCCGCCCATCGCTGGAAACGCGCCATCCAAGCAAGGTTCTCCGGATGATGTAGCTCGAGCTCGCCGGTCTGTCGAAGAAACAGGTTGAGCTGAAACACACCGAAGCCATGCCGCTCGATCCATTGTAGATCGCGGACAATCGGTTGGTCGTCTCGCAGGTCGTCGATCATGTACGAGTTAATGCGCACCTTCGAGGCGAAGATCAGCGCGACGGCGCCGACGGCCGAGAACAACGCCACGGTGCGCCAGCGCGGCCGCGCAGCTATGTCTGAAGCACTCTTGAGAATTCGGTCAAGCCATCGAATCTCGGGCCCACGCACGTCCGGCTCATCCGTGCCGATGCTCAACAGCACCGGGAAGAGCGTCATGCTGAAGGCGAATGTCAGCAGGACTGCCGTCGCTGTGAAGAGCCCGAATGCCACGACCACATCGATGCGCGTACTCACGAGGCTGAGGAATCCCACGGCCGTGGTTAGTGACGTATAGAAGCACGGCACGACCAAGTCGGCAAACGCCGTTCTAATTGCCTGGTATCGGACCGTCCCAGTGCGCCGCTCCCCCCGGTAGCGGCTAACGATGTGTATCGTACCGCTTACCCCAACCACGAGCACGATGATCGGCACGAAACTGGTGAGGACCGTGATCGGCCTTTCCAGAAACCCCATGAGACCGACGGTGACGAGATACGCTGGCAGGATTGAAGCGAGGCACAGCAGTACCTGGCGGGTTCGGCGCAGAAACGCGAACAAGGTGCCGAAGAACAGTACGAGGCCGCCACCGAGGAATAGCACCTGATCTCGAGCCAGCGCATCGAGGATCCGGGAACGGGCGATGGGGATCCCGCCGAGCACCCAGGTGCCGCCGGCCGCATCGAGCCATGAGAGACGCTCGGCCAGCGTGCTCTCGATGCGTCGGCGATTCGGGTCGTCGTTTTGGGCAGGTGCGAGGTAACCGTGTACCGCAAAGACGGTTTGTCCCTCGTTCCAGATGATGCCCTCGTACAGCTCGTCCTTTTGGTAGCGGTCGAGAACCCGCTGTACGTATGCGGTACTCAACGAGTCGGCCTCGAACAGGCGATGGATGCGCAGGGCGCTCTCACCGTCGATTGACACCTGATCCGCGACATCGACGTTTCCAATCCAGATTACGTCGAGCAACCCCGCCTCAGTGAAGAGGCCGGCCGCCTGCTCCATGTCGCGGTAGCGCGGAAGATCGAGCCGATCTCCAACTTCCCAGAACAGCGAGATTTGAGTGTCCTCTTTGGGGAAGCGCTCCCGGTAGGCCTCGTAGGTCGCTCGTGCCGGATCACCTACCCGGAAGAACTGCTCCACGCCGTAATCGGTCCGGACGCGCAGGGCACCCGAAACACCCGCAGCGACGATGACCGCTGTCCCGGCGAGCACCATCCAGCGGTGCCGCAGGAGCCAGGCGAAATAGCGCTCTGCCTTCCGGGTTCTCACGACCGTACTTCCCCTCGGACAGGTGATGCGATGAGAGCGACTTCTCCGGTGCCGCCGTTGACCCGTATCGTGGCGCCATTTTCAATCGCCCTCGTTGCGTTGCTCACACCGACCACCGTCGGAATGCCTAGCTCGCGGCCGATGATGGCCGTGTGCGAAAGGATGCTCCCGCGCTCAGCAACGAGACCCTTAGCCGATACCATCAGGAAGACCCACCCGGGATCGGTTGATTCGGCGACCAAAACTTTTCCGCGGGGATCGACCGGTGCTGCGGGGTCGTGCACGACGAGCGCCTCGCCCGTCGTCTCTCCTGCGGCACACCCCACGCCGCGCCACACAGTCGCACCAGGCTCGGTGCTTGGCGCATCGTCCGGCGACGACCCCAACGACGTGTACGGTACGCCGGTCAATTTCAGTCGCGACGGTAGATCTCGCTTCTGAAAATTGGCGTGCGCGGCCTTGCGGCCTGCCACAAGTGCCAAAAGCGTTGGGTTCACCGACGTTCCTTGCGCGTACGAGATGACCTCGTCGACGGTCAAATAGAAGATGTCTCGCGGTGCCTCGAGGACACTCAGTTTCGAGAACTGACGCCCGAATTCGAGAAAGATGGCCCGCAGCATCCCGAATGAGCGCGCGCGATCGAGTCTGGCGTTCTCCCGGTATCGCACACTGCGCCGTGCGAGGGCGAGGCAACCGCGAAGCAGCCAACCCGACGCCCGCAGCACGCTCAGGTGCCGCGACAACGTCGCTTCCGCTCGAGACCGGATCTCCCGTTCGCGGGCTCGCAGTCCTGAGATCGTGAGATCCGAAGTCGCGTAATCCCGAATTACACGCAGCAATGCGGCGGGGTCTTCCCGGTACCCGATCGTCTCCAGCTTGAGTTCCTCTCGGCAGCGGTCGCCGTAGAGACGGAGATGTTCGTCGAACGCCCACGCAAAGGGGGGAGATGCTTGCCGCAGCACGTCGCAGACTGCCACTCGGCGGGTGGCTTCGAGAATGCAGTGGATCTCGGAGCGAAGTTCAACGTCGTCGCGAACCGTCTCGGCCAGCCGCACGAGCGAGTATACCGGCTCAGCGGCCTCGATCCCCGCTTCCCCGCACAGCAGGCCATTGAACAATTCCCCGTCGCTGCCGGGGTGCGCACGGAGGATGAGTGCTCTGCTCAAAGCGGTAAAGATGATGGCGAAGAGGTCGTTGAATAACGTGATTTCCCAACCTTCGAGAAGTTTCCCGCGCAGTGCATCAAACTCGCGGGCTAGCTCCAGGGGAGTGCGTTGTCTCAGGTCACGCGTCCAAAACTCTTCATGAATGCCCCTGAACCGCCGTCTGAGGTGGCGCATGGCGACGTTCAGGGTTGCCAGATACAGCACAAAGCGGAGCGCAATGCGAATGAGGGTTGGCGTGTCGGCGAACGCGCGCTTCCAGGATTGAGACGTCGTTTCGCCGGACCCCTTCCGCACACCCATCATCTCGTTCCACGCGCGCCGGTACCGATCGGCCCATGGAAGCAAATCGAACAGTTCGTACCAACTCGAGAGATTGTAGTACACTCGCCCCTCTATGTACCCGACGAGGGTCTTGAACGTTGACGCATGGGCGTCGATCTGCCGCTTCGTGCCGCCAAGTCTCCGCGCGACCTGTCCAAAAAGGGATTCGTACGCGTCCCGGACGAGGGAGAACGTCAAAGGAAGCGTGACACCGGGATACCCCTCAACGATGTTGCTGTTGTCGAAGATGACGGGTGGCGATAGGATGGCGGTGGTGACGGGCCGACTTTGTGTAATCCAGAACCGTCCGCGGTGGT
>JAPULC010000181.1 GCA_027295305.1 Gammaproteobacteria bacterium | reverse complement strand
GCATGTCGCTTTGTCGAGGAGACTTGGGGCGCCCCGATCTTCGTCAGCAGGTGGGATGCGCCACAGGTGCGCAGACGCACCAAACAGTCCTTTGAAGGCGGTTTTGAGAATGGTGCGAAGCCGGCGTCCGAGGTCGACTCGTTTCACCTGCCTGGCCACACAGCCGGTTTCCACTGCTTCCGATGGGAAGGCAATTCAAAGAACTACCTCTTTGCGAGTCACCTCATCGTTCCAACGACACGGCGCCGGCGCTGGAAGTTCGCGCTCACGCCAATCTTGAAGGAGGTCGGACTCCAGAGCTTGGAGAAGCTGCGCTCGCTCGACGTGGATTTTCTCCTTCCGAACAGGTCAGGCACGTTCGACGCCTCGATCCAGTCGGCCCGTGAATATACGCCACCCATACCGTTTGGGCCCGAGGTGCGATCACGTGCGATCGACGAGGCTTTGGCATGGATTGAAGGTTCTAAATCCTGACTCAGCCGGCTTTCGGCTTTCCCAACATTCGCGCAAAGGGAGCCGTTTGGCCACCCAATGGGCTGATTTCGGACCCGAAGCAGACTTCACGGACGCCCGATCGCGTTTGGCTTTGATAGTCGCTTCGCAATCTGCGGATCTCCAGCGGCGTGCGCAACTGCTGATGGCCATCTACTGAGCAGGTTCAAGTTCCCGAATTTCCGCGAGCATTCCTAGATATTGACGCTTGAAGAGATCCGGATCGGAATCTGATAGATCAGCGTCGATGGCGTCAACGAACTGCGCTGGGTAATTGGCCTTTGCGTTTCGCCAATAAATCCGTGCAACCCTGAAGCCCAGATAGACCTTGGCCACGCGTCGAGCGTTTTCCCAATCACCTTCCGTAGCAAATCCAGCTTGGTAGGCAATCCACGTGTTCTCGACGGCCGTCAGAGCGAGGTTCACATAGGCCCAGACCTGCCCCATCTGCTCATCGGTCAGCTCTGATGGTTTCAGCACCGCATTGGCGAAGGCGACATGTGTGGTCTCCCCCATGAACGCGATTTCGCCAGCATTCGTAGCCCGATTGAGATCGACCCTATGCTGAAGCCTGATCGCTTCCGTGTTGAGGTTGAGCTGAGCGGCGATCAAGAGGAATCCCACCACAACACCTACGTTTGCCCCCAGCGCAAGCCACTGGTTCAGACGATCCAGATTCATCGTTGCTCCCCGTCATGGATTCGGCGAGCGTAGGGTACGCCCGATGCGGGATACGCACGAATGTAGTGGATGGAGGCGGATAAACAATCCGCAACGCGGATGTGGCTCGAGCGTTAGATTCCGTACACCGCCGTCACGTTCTCGTGCGTGATCTTCGCTCGGTCTGCGTCCGGCACGTCGGCGAAGATCTCATCGAGCACGTCGAGCGAGCACGGCCACGTCGAGTCCACGTGCGGATAGTCCGAGCCCCACATCAGATTGTCGACGCCGATCATCTCCCGGGTAAGAATTGCCGGACGGTCGTCCTCGATGGTGGCGTAGAACTGGCGTTTCCACACTTCGTGGGGTCGCTCTCCGGTAAATTCTTTCGACCTGAAACGGTGCTCGCGCATCAACCCCTGGTCCACGCGGTCGAGCCAGTGGGCGATCCAGCCTGCGTTGAATTCGCTCACGATGAACTTCAGGGTCGGATGACGCTCCGCGACACCCCGGCACATGAGCTCGACGAGGGTGCGTTGGATCGTGCTCGGCGCGTTCGCGTAGTCGGCAATCGAGTCTCGCGGCGCCGGACTCGCGCGATACTGCGCGGGCAGATAGGAGTTGGTGCCAATGTGCGTCGAGAGCGGAAAACCGGCTTCCTCCGCCAGCGACCAGATCGGCTCGTAACATTCGTCCCGATAGGGCCTTTCAATCGGAGCCGTGCATGGGATGCACCCCCCTTTGTATCCCTTCTTGATCACACGCTCGAGCTCGGCCGCCCCCGCTTCGGGGTCCTGCAGCGGGATCGCAGCCAACCCGAATAGTCTTCCGTTCGCGGCATCGGCGTAGTCGTACAACCAGTCGTTGTAGTTCTGCTGACAGGCCACCAGCAGCTCCGTGTTCTCGAAGCTGAACATGCCGAAGAAGCCCGGGTAGAGGAACTCGGCACCAACGCCGTCTACGTCCTGATCCTCGTGTCGGCGCGCGCCATCGCGGATGCCGGCCCGCAAGCCCTCGTAGCCCTTTGCCAACAACGCCAGTGCTTCAGGGTCGGTCAGGTTGTCTACCTCCGGCTTGTGGCCCGCACGCCGGTCGATCGGCACCCCCTCGCGAAGGCGCATGCCCGCCCAGCCCATCCGCTTTCTGATTCCTCGCGGCCCCTTCGCGGGAATGACGATGGCATCGTTCTCGGTGCCCACGTGCATCACACGGGGAGCCTCGTCACCGAAACGATCGGCGAGGCCGACGAATACGTCCTCCGCCTCCATCACGTGCGAATCTGCAGAAATTGGCTTCATGGAGTCCCCCCTTCAATTCGGAGCCGTGTTCTCACACGGCTGGATCCCTCGCATTGTCGGCAGCGATGGAAGTCGCGCGGCCGGCGGGTTACTGCGGTTTGTTGAACTCGGGCGTGCGCTTCTCGATGAATGCGGCGACGGCCTCCGAATGGTCCGGACGTCGTCTAGCAATTTGATCGCGCAGTCCTTCGCGCTCCATCACCGCCTCGAGGTCCGCATCGAGTGGGTTCTTCGCGAGCAGCTCCTTGATCATCATCACCGCGCCGGTGGGATTGTTGGCGATCTCTGCTGCCTTCTCGAACGCTGTGGGCATCAGCTCCTCGGGGCTCGTGACCTGCGTGACGAGCCCCATGTTGAGCGCTTCCTCGGCCCCCACCATGCGCCCGGTGAGGCACATCTCGGTCGCATTACCAAGGCCGACGAGCTGCGCCAGGATGCGTGTCGAGCCGAGCTCGGGCATGAGCCCCATCTTGATGAAGCGAATGCTGAGCTGGGCGTTGGTGGATGCGATGCGCACGTCGAAAGGCAGAATCATCGTCAAGCCCACACCCACGGCATAGCCGTTGACAGCGGCAATGGTGGGCTTTGACCCACGCAGGAAGTGGGTCAGATTGGCGCCGCCACGGCGCAGCTGCTCGCCGGAGCCTTCGCTGTTGGCCTGAACGCGGTTGGCGAAATTGCCGACATCCGCGCCGGCGCAGAAGGCGCGCCCCTCGCCCGTCATGATGATTGCGCCGATGCCGTCGTCGGCATTCCACGCCGCGATCTGGTCCTGGATCTCCACGGCCATCTGGGAGGTCCAGGCGTTGAGCTTGTCCGGTCGATTCAATCGAATGATGCCGACGCGGTCCCGCGTCTCCGTGATGATCTGTTCGTAGGCCATGAGAATCCCCCGGACGCTGGATGAGTGTGCAATCTCAACAGGATCAGGGCGGGGACACAAGAATGGAGCAGAGATACTTACTTTGGCTGATTGATGGCGATGTTCAGGTGGTCGAAACCGCGAAAGAAGGGGTTCTGCCCCCACGGAGCTCTGTCGTCCGCGAGGCGCATCTCGGGAAAACGCTTTAGCAAGCTCGTGAATGCGACCTTGGCCTCCAGGCGTGCGAGTGATGCACCGATGCACAAGTGAATCCCGTAACCAAAGGACACCTGATTGACTTTCTCTCGGTTGATGTCGAACTCGTCCGGATGATCGTTGGCCTTGGGATCTCGATTACCACCGGCGATGCCGACGAAGACGATGTCTCCGCTCTTCAGTTGCTTGCCGTGAAACTCCATGTCCTCCAGTGCGAACCGCTGCGTAAGCTGCACGGGGGGTTCGAATCTGAGCATTTCTTCGACGGCGTTGGGGATCAGCTCCGGGGACTGTTTGAGCTGCTCGAATTGCTTCGGTGACTTCAGGAGCAGGTAGAGACCGTTTCCAATCAAGCGGGTGGTGGTTTCATGACCTGCCACCAGCAGCACGAGACACGTGTTGTAGAGTTCCTGTGCGTTGAGCTTGTCCCCCTGTTCCTCCGCGCGAATCAATTGCCCGATCAGGTCCTCGCCTGGGTCATCGCACCGCTGATCGATGATCGTCTTGAAATAGTCGATCAGTGCACGGCTCGAGCGTTGAGAGCGCTCGAGGGTCTCGATGTCGTTCGAACCCGAACCTGCAATCAAATCTTCGGACCAGGCCTGAAACTGCGCGTGGTCCGACTCCGGCAGACCCATCATCTCGGCGATGACGATGGCCGGCAGGGGCTTGGCGAGAACATCGATCAGATCGAAGGTCTCATCGTTGTGCACGCGGTTCAGACATTCGTCGACAATGTGTCGGATCCGGGGTTCCAGTGACGCGATGAAGTTGTGCACGAATCCCCTCGAGACCAGCCGCCGGATACGTGAATGATCGGGGGGATCGAGATTCAGCATGCTGGGGTTCTCGAAGGATTCGCGCCGCTCCTCGTCCAGTTGCTTGCGAATTCTCTTGACGCGCTTCTCGAACTTTCTAACGTCGGAGCCGAAACGTGCATCTCGGAGCACCTCTTGGACGAGGTCGAAGCTCGTGACCCACCAGCCGCGAAACGCCAATGAATAATGTAGCGGCGCCTTGTCACGCAGAGTGCTGAAATGGAAATACGGATCCTTGTAGAACTCGGTCGAGAAGATGTTCAGTGCCACACCGTGAATGCGTTTCTCGACGAAGGAGAGCGCACCGAAGAGAATCTGGTTGAATCTGATGCGGGCCTTCTGTGTGATCTTCATGACGGGCTCCGGTTCGCGAGGTGACCTGAGTCGCGATGGGTATCGCGCTCGAAACGAACGCGGCTCATGCGCGCACTCGCCTGGCGGGTCCGACGATGTTGTGGACGAGCGTGTAACCCTCGATGATGCGGTCCACCTGCTCGTCGGTGTGCGCGGCGCTCAGAGAGCAGCGCAGCAGCCCGAATCTGCCAGGCGCGGCGGGGGGGAACACGAGATTCACATAGACGCCTGCTTCGAGCAGCGCGTTCCACGCTGCCACCGTGGAGTCGACATCCATGATCACGGCGACCACCGGACTCGGCTCGGGTCCCACGTCGAAGCCGAGGGACTTCACCGCATCGTAGACACGTCGGGCATTGCTCCAGAGTCGATCGCGTAGCTCAGGACCACGATGGCGCACGATGTCGAGGGCCATGCGAGCGCTTGCGATCACCGAGGGTGTAGCGGATGCGGTGAAAACGTACGCGCGAATGGAATTTCGGAGGATATCGAGCATCTCGTGCCGGCTCACGCAGTAGCCGCCCACACAGCCGAGGCTTTTTGAGAACGTGCCGACGATGAAATCCACCTCGTCGAGCACACCCTGTGCCTCGACTTGGCCGCGGCCCTTCTCGCCCACGAGACCCATGGAATGCGCTTCATCCACCATGAGACATGCGCCGTGGCGTTTAGTCACGTCGCAAATCTCGCGCAGCGGCGCGAGATCGCCGAGCATGCTGTAGAGACCTTCGACCACCACCAGCGTCTCAGTGGCCCGTTCACCGAGGCGGGTCAGTCGCTTGTCGAGGTCTGCAACGTCATTGTGGTGGAAGCGAAACATCTGGGCGCCGGACAAGCGCGCCCCGTCATAAATGCTTGCGTGAGAGTCGGCATCGAGAATGATGAACTCGCTTGGTCCTGCGAGTGTGGAGATCATGCCGAGGTTGGCTTGATAGCCGGTAGTGAACACGATGGCGTGGCCCAAACCGTAGAACTCGGCGAGCTCGACTTCGAGCTTCTTGTGGCCTTCGTAGGTGCCGTTTGCCATGCGCGAGCCCGTGGTCCCGGTGCCTTCGCGTTCTACTGCGTCGACGGCAGCCGCGATGCATGCGGGATCGAATGTCAGGCCGAGATAATTGTTGGTGCCCGCAAGCACCACGGGTCGACCCGCGACTGTGCCTTCGGTAGGGGAATGGCTCACCTGCACCTCCGCGCCTATGGGGTTGAACCCATAGTTAGCGACGCAGTCGATGATGGTCTGGTGCAGCTCGAATTTGTCTAACAGGCGCATCAGGATCGCTCGGTCAACATTTCCAACTCTCGTGCCAGGTCCGCCAGCGTCCGAACACTCGCCAGATCGTTCAGTGGAAAGGATATGTCGAACTCATCCTCCAGCTGCTCGATCAGCTCCATGACGTCGATTGATTCCAGCCCGAGCTCTTCGACCAGATCGGTTTCCTCCTCGACGTCCTGGTCGATCTCGGCCGACTCCGTCAGAAGCTTGCGAACATATTCAACACACTGCTGGTAACCAGGCATAACTCCACATTGCCCACTGATTGGGCGCTCTCTTTTTCCCCGAGACAATCGAAATGGAAAGACCGTGTAGTGTAGTTATCAGGCAGGTCTAACCGGCAGCTAATTTTGCCACGGCGCAAAGGCTGCCTCAACCGGGTAGTAGGATAAACCCCGCGTAACAGGTCGCATTTCTCGGGAATCCCGTAACATAGCCGATATGGACGCCGAAGGAGCAAAAGCGCCGTGCCTGTGGGCGCTGGCAAGCTATCGCGCGGGTGAGAATGGGCAGATCCGAGGGTTGGTGGAGGCGCTGGGTTGGCCGTATCGATGGATCGAGCTGTCTTACCGGCGAAGGGGCGCCATTCAACAGCTGATGCGAGGTGTCGGCTTGCAGGGAGTCGATACGCGTCGCTCGAATGGCCTGGAGGCGCCGTGGCCGGACATCCTCGTGTCGGCGGGCCTGCGCAACGAACCGGTGGCGCGTTGGGTCAAGCAGGCATCCGGCGGTTCAACGCGTCTCGTGTTTCTCGGCCGCACCTGGGCAGGGCTCCAGCACTTCGACCTCGTCATCACCACGCCACAGTACCAGCTGCCCGATGCCGACAATGTGCTGCACAATCCAACGACATTGCATGGTGTCACCCCCCCGCTGCTGGCCGAGCACGGTGAGACGTTGAGAGGTGAGCTCGCGCGCTATCCGGAGCCGCGCATTGGCGTGTTGCTTGGCGGCGACAGCGGCCCGTTTCCGTTTCGACGACGCGCCGCCGCGATTCTGGGACGCATGTTGGATAGAAAGGCGCAAGGCAGCGCGGGCTCCTTGCTCGTCACCACGAGTGCACGCACCCACATGGATGCCGTGCGCGCACTCGAAGATACCCTCTCAGCGCCAACGTTCCTCTATCGCTGGGCGTCCGATGCCACCGATAATCCGTACTTCGGATTGCTGGCCCTCGCCGATGAGCTTGTGGTCACGGGTGACAGCATTGCCATGCTGAGCGAAGCGGTTGCGACCGGAAAGCCCGTGCATATCTTCGATCTGGACCTCGAGCGCTACGATCAGACTCCGGATCTCACGCTCAAGAGCGTGCTTTATCGCGCCTTGATGCGAGCTGGGCCGCAGCGGCTGAGCCGCAACATTTCCATAGTTCATGAGCGCCTGGTAGGCCAAGGGCAGGCGGTGTGGCTAGGCGAGCCGTGGAAGGGTGCATCAAAGCCGCCTGAAGACGCGGTGCAGCGAGCCGTCGCGCGAGTGAAGCAGCTAGCGGCGCGAGACTAGTTGCGGGCACGTCGTCCGTCGTAAGTGAAGAAATTGGAGGCGGGCTACGGGTCTCAGGCCTGTTGCTCGCGTGCGTGCGCCCCCTCGAGCAGTGCTTTGCCTCCGTGCAACCGGTAGACCCGGTCTGCAAGGTCCACCATCGTGGTCTGATGGGAGATCGCGAGGATGGTCAACTCGCCGCGCAGCTCCGCGAGCTTCGCGCAGATATTGGCTTCGGTCTCTGGGTCCAGGGAGGTCGTGGCTTCGTCGAGGATCAATAGCTTCGGATGGTGCGCAAGGGCACGCGCGATCATGATGCGCTGGCGCTGGCCGCCGGAGAATCGCGTGCCGCGTTCACCCACCACCGCGTGAATCTGATCGGGCAGGCGGCTCACGAACTCCCATGCACCGACGGCCTCGAGGGCCCACACCGCATCGTCCTCGGTAAGGCTGTGGTCGCCGAGGGTGATGTTGTGGAGGATGCTGTCGTGGAGCAGCAGGTTCTCCTGGGGAACGTAGCCGATCTGTCGTCTCCACGTGGTGCGCTCCAGATCTTCCAGGTTATCCCCGCCGATCATGACCCGCCCTTCATCGGGATGGACGAGCCCTACGATGAGATCGGCCACGGTGGTTTTGCCGACACCAGATCCGCCCACGAGACACGTGAGCTGTCCTGCTGGGATCTCGATGGACATGTCCGTGAGAATGACGTTCTCGGCGCGCCGGAAGCTGACCTTGTCGAGACGGATCGAATCGCCGATGTCCGGCTTTACTTCGCCCCCAGGGCTCTCGGCAGCGGCCTCGGCTTCGTCGATGGCACCGCGAATGGCCCAGAATGCACTCTCGGCGGTGATCATCTTCTGGTACTGCTTCTGGAGCTTGCCGATCTGCTTCAGCAGACGCGCAAGCACGAGCACCATGAACATCACCGTGGCCGCTTCCACCTGAAATTGCACGAGCGCAATGAAGATTCCGAACGCGATCACCACCGCGTACATCGGTTCCTGGGCGGCGTCCAATGCGGCTTTGCCCCATACCTCGCGCTTGAGCGCTTTGCGCAGCTTGAAGGTCTCCAGCGACATTGTGTCTTCCGCCATGTGATCGCGGCCCATGGCCTTGAAGGTCTTCACTGACTGCAGCGTGTCGGTGAGCTTTCCGAGGAGCGAACGGTAGAGCTGGGTCTGGCGGATACCCGCCTTGCGGGCCACCCGCACCAACTCGTGCGACAACAGCAAAATGATGCCGCCAGCGATGAGTGAAATGACTGTGGCTATCCATGACACCAGCAGCGCAAATGCGGCATAGACGACCACCTCGATGGCGACGGCGATGACCCGCACGGCGTAGATATAGGCGTTCGAAGCACGGTATGCCTCGGTGGCCACCGAATTCGCGAGACGTCCAGAAGATTGATGGGTGAAGTAGTCCCAGCCGGAACGCATGATCGCGCGCAGGAGATCCATGCGTAGATGCGTGGTGATGTCGGCGGCGATGAAGCCGATGCGCGTCTCGGCGAAGAGCATGAACAGATTCTTCAGCAACACCGCGAGCACCAGCACGGTCAGCAGAATGCCCAGCGTTGGATCGATGCCCACAGCCGCGAGGGTTTCCCGAACCGTAAGCTCGAATCCCTCGGCTTCGGCCACGGCCCCCGGGTTGAGCGTTGCGCTCAGCAGTGGCAACAGGGCCGAGAGCCCAACGCCGTCTGCGATCCCTGCGGCGAGCAGTACCGCCACCAGCAGAGTGCTCTGCCAGGGATAGTGCTCGAAGAAGGTTCGGATGAGCCGCACGATCAGATCCCGCGGTGAAGAAGATATCCGCCGAGGCTCGCCGCGACGGTGCTGGGAACGAGGGCAATCAGCGATGGTTCGATCTCTGCCAGCAGCGCAGCGCTCGCGCTGATCTGGGTGCCCAGATAGAAGCCGATGCCCACCATTGCGCCGGTCATGAGCTTGCGAGTGAAGGTGCGATCACGTGCGCCGCCGATGGCAAAGGGTACGGCGAGAAAGGCCATTCCAAGTCCCGTGAGTGGTAGCGTGAAACGTTGCCAGAGATTGAGTCTAGCTCGATGAGTTTGCTGACCGGTGTTTCGCAGGTAGTCAATATATTCTCGCAGCTCCCCGAGTGAAAGGCTCTCGAAAGGCAGCGTCTGCATGGGCATCGACGCTAACCAGAAGGGTTTCCACGGAAGCTCGGACATCATCGTGCGCGAAACTTGAGTGTTCTCGAAATCGCGGGTGTCGACGTTGATGAGCAGCCATTCACCGCTGCGCTCGTTGACCCTCGCATACTCCGCCTGGATCACGCGTTCCACCTGACCTTCATCACCGAGTTCGAAGATGTGGATGTCCCCTGGGATCTGCCCCCACTTGAGGGATCCCACGTTGACGTAGGTGCGTTCGCTGCGGGTCCAGAAGCCGCTGCCGCGCAGAAGCTCCCCCTCTTTGGCCAGAAAGAAGTCTCGCGACAACGACGCGGTGCGATTCAGCGGAGATGCAAGATAGTTGTCCAACGCCACGGCAAGGCCGAGCAGAAGGCCGGCCGAGAGCATCACTGGAAGGGCGATGCGCATGTTGGCGACACCGAGGCTGCGGATCACGGTGAGTTCGCTGCGACGCGCGAGGTTCGCAAGCCCATAGAGCGCGCCGAGGAGAATCGCAAAAGGCAACAGTGCGATGCACTTGGTGGGCATGGTGAGCACAACGAAGCCGAAGGCGTGTGCGCCACTGTACGCTTGGTCCCCCACGTCCTCGAACTGCTCGAGAAGCTCGATCAGCGAGATTGGCACCAGAAGCACCACGAGTGCGAGCGCATAACCCTTGAGGGTCTCCCGCATGATATAGCGATCGAGAATCACCTTCTCACCCACCGCCAAAGCCACAGAACCAATGCGAGTATCGGAGGCATGGCGAGGGTCCACCACATCCCGGGAAAGGCCGGCACGTCACCGTTTTCAACCCAGGTGCGTCCCGCGGCGGCGAGCCCGAACATGACGACGTAGAGGCCGAGCGCAGTGGTGAGCCTCGGATTGATGCTCTCCCGGGGCCGCCCCTGGCCGATTCGGGCGCCGATGAGGGCCATCATGAGAACTAGAATGGGCAGGCAGATTCGCCATTGCAGCTCGGCCAAATCCTTGGGATCGACGGATGCCTGCAGCTCGTTCAGCCGCAGCGCCCGGCGCTTGTTTCGCACCTTTTCCGGCGGTGCGATGGCGGCTACGCGCACTCTGAGGTGCTCGAATTGCTGGGAGCGATCGGCATTCGCGAGGCCGGTGACCTCGACGGCGTATCCGTTGTCGAACTCGACGAGCCGCCGACCGCTGCCGTCCGGCGGGGGCAGGTGCGCAGTCTCGCCGAAGATGAATCTGAGGTCCCCTTCCGCGTGTTCGAACACCACCGCCCCCTGGAGGCTGCGGTCATCGGCGTTCACACCGTCTGCTACCAGCACACGATCGCCGAATCGATAGAACCGCCCTGCTTCCATGGCGCTTACGTCGACATCGCTCGTCGCCTCTTCGAGGGCATAGGTGGCGCGATATGCCCAGGGCCGTGCCTCCAACGACAGCGCTGCGGTTGCACTGCTCATGATCACCGTGATCACGATCACCGACAGCAGGGATCGCAGGTCGCCCACCCCGGACGCACGCAGAATCACGAGCTCGGCATCACGGTCCATTCGACAGAATGCCCAGACCACGGACAGATAGAGTGCAGTCGGCAGGATCACCTCGGCGGCGATGATGAGACGCAGGAACACGAGGCGCCCGACGATTTCTGCCCCGACCCTGCCGGCCACTGCATCGGCGAGGATCGTTGCGGCGCTGTATGCGGCATAGATCAACAGCAACAAGCCCAGGCTTGCGACGAGCGTGGTGAGAATCTCGTTGGAGATGTATCGGTGGAGAATCAAGGGGCGCCCCTAAAGTTTCCGATCACACATGCAGAGGATCAGTTACGCAGTCGTCGACCGTGGGATCTCCAACGTCGACTGTGCCGTCGAGCGTGACGCCTCTGACGTCGAGCGTGACGCCTCGTCTTCGACCGCGGCTGCTTGCTTTTGTTTGGGCCAGCGACGCTTGAGGGCAAGCCACTGCTCAGGATGGATTCGAATCCATCCTTCCAGACGCGTGAGGTACTCGCTCGTGGTCTTGAGCGAGGCCTCCTTGCCTTTCAGCTCGGAGTGAATGTCGATCGGATCGTCGAAGGTGACCCGAAACCAGCATCCCGGTAGACGCTCCACGCGGATCGGGACCACTGGGCAGCCGACTCGATGGGCAAGGCGTGCGGGAATCACCGCGGTCACAGCATCACGCCCGAAAAACGGTAGTGCCGGCCCGGCATGGGCACGCTGATCCGGCAGGAGACCGATGGAGCGCCCCTTCAGCAATGCCTGGATCATTTCCGGAAATGCTTCTCCCTTGGTGATGAACTCGCAACCGTTCTTGTGACGCTGATACTGAATCATCCGATCCACCAGGGCATTCTGTTGCGGGCTGTAGATCACGCTCAGCGGGATTCCCAGCCGGACGATGCAGGCTGCCACGACCTCGAAGTTCGCGAGATGCGCGGCCATGTAGAGGGCAGGCTCACGACCTTCGACCACGCCCCTGGCTGCATCGGAGATTCGAATCTCCACCCGCGCTCGAGTGATGAAGCGCAGGTGCGGATATTCCGCGAGCATCGCTCCAAAATTTCCCCACACCTTGCGTGCGAGGCGGCGATGCTGCTCGTCGGTGTGTTCGGGAAACATCACTTTCAGGTTGGCGAGCAGAGTTCTGTTCCGGCCGAGGAGCGGTCCGACCGCGGCCATCAAGAGCGAGCCGAAGCGCGACGCCGCCGCAGGTGTGAGGCAATACGACAGCATCCATAATGCGCCAAGCAGCATGGCTTCCAACACCCACACTAAGGTGCGAAGACGTGGAACTTGTGCGATCAGTCGGCCGAGTCGCTTTGACAGGAGTGCTCGCGCCATCAGTGTGCTTGTCTACTCTGCGTTCTCTGTGTGGATATTTCACGGATGATCGCGGATCATTGCGCCGCTCTCATGCGCCACCTAAGGCATCGGGGAGTGTATCGGTGCTCTTTCACCACCTCAACGAAACTCCGCGCAGGTCACGAGTTTGACTGACACCCCCGCACAACCCTTGGTCTGGGTCCTCGAAGGCATCAAGGCAGGGGACAACACACAGATGTCGGCCGTCGCCGAGGCCCTTGGCTGGCCCAGGGCGACGAAACGTATTCGCTACCGATGGTGGGAGCTATTGACCAATCTGGCGTTGCGCGTGACCCTCGCCGGGACCGATGCCCAGAGCCGCGCGCAGCTCACGCCCCCCTGGCCGGATCTGGTGCTGAGCGCAGGGCGCCGCAATGAGCCGGTGGCGCGATGGATACAAAAGGTAGCCGACAAGGAAGTGAAGCTCGTGCATCTCGGGCGGCCATGGGCAAGCGCCGTGCGGTTCGATCTCGTGGTCTCGACGCCACAGTACCCGTTGGCGGCGGCGGGAAACGTGATGGTGAACGATCTACCGCTGCACCGAATCGACGAGGCGGGACTGACCCGTGCTGCCTCAGCGTGGGCAGAGCGACTCTCCGAGTTACCCAGACCGTACGTGGTGCTGCTCGCAGGAGGCAACAGCGGCGCCTACGTGTTCACGCGGGAGAAGGCGCAATACCTCGGCCACGCGGTGGCGCGACAGGCGCGCGACCTCGGCGGTTCGGTGCTGGTCACGACGAGCGCGCGCACACCTGGCGCAGCCGTGGCCGCATTGCGAAGTGTAATCGACGTGCCGAGCTTCTTCTTCGACTGGAACGAGGACCGCCGCACCGACGGGCGCCGCCAAGACAATCCGTATCTTGGCTACCTCGCCCTCGGCGATCACTTCGTCGTGACTGGGGAGAGCATGTCGATGCTGGCCGAGGCCTGTGCAACGGGGAAGCCCGTGCAGGTGTTCGATCTCGGCGTGCCGACACCCGGGGAGCCTGGTAGATGGTGGCTGGACGCGGCGAGCTACGGCTGGCGTCCGCTTACTCACCGGCTTGCCCAATGGCTCGGGCCAGCGCGGATGCGACGCGACGTCGGCCGTATTCAGAAGCGGCTCGTGGAAACCGGGCGCGCAACGATGCTGGGGGATTCGACGAGAAGCAGGGGTGAGCCTGCCCCGAATCGAGACCTCGAGCGCACGGTGGAGCGGATCAAGAGGTTGTTCTAGGACAACCTCTTGTTCCACGCCATGGATGGCGTGGCAGAATGCGAACGCTGTAGGCGTTTGAATTCTGGAGGGAGAGAGCACAGGGATGTGCGACACGACCCAGCAAAAGACGGTGAAGCCGACTTTTGCGATAAACGTCTCAACGGGTTGTTCGAATAGCGGTGCCAGGCACACCGTGCCTGGCTCCGTCGAGCGGTGGCGTCTGTTCCAGAAATTCCAACGCGTCGTGACGTATGTGGTTCTGGCGCATCTCGTCGCGCAGCATCGCTTCGCTGATCACGCCGTTTTCGAGGCATTCGCGCAGCAGTCCGAAGAATAGGTGCTCCTGATTGCGATCGGGGTGGCGGTGATAGCTACCGAGGAAGGCATATTCTCCGAAAAGCTTGCGGCGCGCGCGCATCAGCCAGCCGAGGGGCGGGAACAGACGAAATCGTTCCGCGGGACGCCAGTCCACCGGCAAGCCGGCTTTCCAGGGCTGGGTCTTGCGCCGGGTGTTGTGCAGAAGCTTTGTGCGCGGGGTCAGGCGGTCGAAGTCGTTCCACTCGTTCTCGAAGAAGCCGATGGTCGAGGGGTCCTCGGTCTTCAGGCAGATCCAGTCGTGATAGTCGAGCTCGAACGCGAACATGGATCGAAACTGCTGCTCCGCTTGCCAATGCGCGAGCTTGGCGCAGTCGAGCAACATGACACTCGACGCTAAACATTTGTCGATGGCCCCCTTGGGCCCGGAGCGCATGCGGCAAAAGATCGCCTTGCCTTGCATGTCACGCGCAAGAAGCTCCCAGATGTCTCCCACCGCAAAAATGTCGGGATCGATGAGGATCGCGCGCCCCTGATACCCCATGAGCTCCGGGGGCATGAACCGCAGCGGCGTGAACGACTGCAAGTCGTCGTAGAGCCAGACACGCTTCACGCCGTCGCGCAGATAAAGCTGACCCTCGAATTCCTTGACGAACGCATGCTCGGCGCTGTGAATGATGCGCACCTCGAACTTCTCGGCATTGTCGGAGTTCCTCGACAGCGCATACGCAGCCACCTTGGCTCCGATCATCTGCTTGTGGTTGGTGTGAACGAAAACGCAATGTTCCATGTTCAATCGCTCATTGACTGCGTCGTTGTTGCCATGCGCGTCGCGTAACCATAGGCGGGATCGAGCTGGCTGAATTGTATTCTCTTCAACGCCGCGATTTCCTCCTCGGTGAAGTAGTCGCGATAGCCTCCCACTTTGCCTCGACGGGACTTGTACGAATCCGGATTGTCGCGATCGGTGGCCGCCAGTCGCTCGCTCTCGTGGCTCGCCTGTGTCTCGCGCTTGCGCATGTTCTCGAACGACGCGTATTGCACCGCATCGTCGATCTCCGCGTCGGTGGCGATCGTGCCGAGGAAGTCGACGACGCGTCGAAGCTGCATGTGCGTATTCGCGCGCATGTCTTCGTAGCGTACCAGCAGGAGCGTCTCGAGCACGGTAAATGACTCGGCCCAGTCGTTGAGGAAACCGATGACTTTCGGAGCGCCGGCCGCTTCGCCGGATACGAACTCGTGCATGGAGATGCCGGAATCGGCGCGCGGATAGCGGTTGATCAGCATCTTGTGGGGGCGCATGCGGTGCTGCCATTGAAAATACTGTGAGACTGCGACGTCGATGGGGTCTCGAGCCAGCAGCACCACGGGTGTGCCTCGGTAGGCGCGCTTTTCGCCGTCGTGGCCAGTGAAATCACGCAGGTAGTTGTCGTGGGTGAAGAAGATCTTCGGCACCTCGGGATTCAGTCGGTGGAGGTTGTCGAACTCGATCAGGGCGCCGGGGGGCAGATCGAACTTCTGCTGATACAGGCGCGAGAGTAGAACGCGCAGCCAGGTGCGCCCACTCTTGCCGAATGACACCACCGCCACGTCGGCGTTCCTCAAGCGTCGACTTTCGAGGAAGCCGCGCATCCAGCGCTCGACGCCGA
This sequence comes from Gammaproteobacteria bacterium, assembly GCA_027295305.1. Taxonomy (GTDB): domain Bacteria; phylum Pseudomonadota; class Gammaproteobacteria; order Pseudomonadales; family Azotimanducaceae; genus JAPULC01. The sequence continues at coordinate 112 of JAPULC010000181.1, read as the reverse complement.
TACGACGTTCGTCGGAAAGGACACGCCCACCGAGGCCTTCGGCGGCGTGACGTATCCTGATCGGAAGGGTGGGCATCTGCTGAGTCGTGGGGGAAAACGCGAGTATACGGGG
>JAPULC010000180.1 GCA_027295305.1 Gammaproteobacteria bacterium | reverse complement strand
GATCAAGTCAGGCAGTCGCTGAATCGATCGCATGTGGCCCAGTACGACTTTTCGAAACTGTTCGCGATTCCGGATCGCGCGCTTCCCGACACCGTGGTTCTTCAGGTGGTTCCAGACGTGTTCGTCGGGATTCAGATCGGGGGCGTACGGCGGCAAGAAGAAGAGCCGGAGGCGCCCCTCTGTCGATCGCACGAATGCGAGCACCTTCTTGGCGCGGTGCGATGGATGACGATCGACGACCAGAAAGACGGGGTGAGGCGCGTTGTGGAGGAGGCGCTTGAGGAACTCGATGAACTTCTCCGCGTTCATTCGCCCCTCCACCGTCATGAATCGGAAGTCACCCCGCGGACTGATCGCGGAGATCAGACTCATGCCGAAACGCTGGCCGGTCGCGGGCACGATGGGGGTCTGCCCCTTCAGCGCCCAGGTGGTGCCGGCATGGAAGTCCGAGCGAACGCCTGCCTCGTCGGAAAAGTAGAGGGTGGCCCGCTCCTTCTTGGCCAATCTGCGAATCTCAGGGAACTGCTTCTTACGCCATGTTTCCACGAGCTCGGGGTCGCGCTCATACGCTCGGCGGAGTGGCCTCTGTGGGCTGAGCCCGAGTTTGCGAAGCATCCGGCCCATGGACACCTCGCTCAAGCGAACGCCGAACTTCTCGCGAATCAGCTCACGAATCATCGATCTCGTCCATAGCGCGAACTCGAATCGAAGCTGAAGTGGGTTCTTGCACGTCACCGTCTTGTAGACCCATTGGAGCTGCCTTCCCGTCATCTTGGACGGGCGTCCCGAAATCGCCTTCGCCCGAAGTGCGTCGATCCCGCCTTCCCGATACTTCGCCAACCAGCTGTAGATGACGGTGCGACCGAACCGCAGCGTACGAATCACGTCCTCGGGACTTTCGCCGGCTTCAACGCTCTGCACGGCGCGGATGCGGATCTCTTCGAGTGTCTTGTGATCGAGAGCGCGACCATCTTGCTTCATCATGAAGCGAAGAGTAGCACGTCATCTTACTTATGCACTGGTTAGTAATGCAGGCAGGTCAACCCCATTTAGGAAGTCGCGGCGCGAGATCGGCCGATCCATCCCCAGGTTTCGATCCTTGGTCTTCACCAAACCCCCTGCCAACAAGAATTGACGCCACAGCTCCCTTGCTGAAACGCTGCACCAAATCGTACCACCAGATGATCGAATCGCTTGGAGGCCCCGCCGTCGATTCGATTCCACCCCCGACCTCGCGCACTCCATGCGCAACGCCGGGTCACGGCAGTCTTGCGGCTCGCCATACCTGACGCAGGCGCGCGAGAATCGAGTACTCTCCGGGTGCGATTGGGGCTTGCCCCAGGAGTTCTCCAGCATGACATCGAGAACCGTTGATTCTTCCGGCTCGGCGCGCGTGCGACAGAACTGGGTGATCGACCCGCTGTCGGATGGGCTGTTCATCATCGCGGCGCCCCTGATCTCGTTGGTTTGGGCGTTCGCCTTTGCGTCGTGGTTCGGGCCAGAAGTCGTTCTGACGATCTTCGCAGTCTTCAACATTGCCCATCACCTACCGACCTTCATTCGCATCTACGGCGATAGGGATCTGTTGCGGCGATTTCGCTGGAGTCTACTGCTCGGGCCGGTGCTCCCCTTCTCGTTGGTGATGGGTGTGGTGGTGTATGTCGTACTCGGCGGCCACCACATCGGCAACCTTCTATACCTGATGATGATACTGGTGATTTGGGACCCGTGGCATTTCCTGATGCAGCATTACGGGTTCATGCGGATCTACGACCGAAACAACCCGGTGCGGCGCGCAGTGGCGTCGCGAATGGACTTGATGATCTGCGGCACCTGGTTCGTCTATATCATGGTGGCGACACTCGACTGGCTGCCGAACCTGCTGTACGACACCTACCGCTTCCACGGCTTCCCCATCCTCTTCCTGTTCGACGGCGGAGTCTACGACGTCGTACAACAGCTCAGCTTCGTCGCCGCCCTGGCCGCCACCGTCGCCTATCTATCTTTTCTCGTTTGGTGCCACGCCAACGGCTACTTCGTGAGCCTGGCCAAGGTCATGTTGCTGGTTACCACATTCGGCGTCATGTGTTTCACGTACGTACCGAATCCGTTGATCACGCGGCTGATGCCCGATTGGAACTTTGCCCTGGGATTCGCGGTGCTCGGTATGGTGCACGTGACGCAGTATCTGGCGATCGTCTGGAAGTACAATTGCGGTCTGTCTCGACGCGAAGGCGCTGCGCGGCCCGGGATGTTCCAGAAACTCTTCAGCCGTGGCGGCTGGGAAATCGCCAGCGCGTTCGTCCTCCTCTGTCTGATGTACGGCTTCTTCTTGTCGAATCGCTTCGGCGCCGTGTACGCCGGCGACAGCCCCCACGTGGGATTGAGTTGGTTTCTGGGCGCGATGTTCGCTCTGGCCTTTACGTCGACGCTCCTGCATTACTACTACGATGGGTTCATCTGGAAGATGCGCCACAAGGAGAACCAGCAGAACCTGGGAATGCTGCGGACCGAGAGCAAGGCTCCGACGCATTCGTGGTGGGAAGGAGTCTCGCGCTCGACGCCGCGGAAGGCCTTCTTTCGGCAGTGTCTCTATTTCGTGCCGCCGGTGCTGCTCTTGAGCGTCACATTCTGGAGCCTCGAAGAGGATCCCATCCGTAGCAGGCCTATCAGCCACGTCTTCGCGGAATCGAGTCCAACCGCAGCCAAGGCGGCGCTCGTGGCCTTGGAGGACCGATTGGGAATCGAGCGCAAGATGATTCGGATCCGGCCTCGTTCCAAACACTATACCTACCAGGCCGACCTGCTCTACATGATCAGCCTGGCGAGGGTGCGGATCGCCGAACAACCGGGTACGAGCAACGAGCTTCTGCGCGAGGAGAGGCGCCGCTTGCTGGCGGAGGCAATCGCGTCGTTGGAGCGCGCGCTGGAGCTGGGTCCTCCCTACGGCCACCACGAGGATCGCGACATGAGCCTCAAGGACATCGAGTTGCGTCTCGTCGATTGGCGCCTGGAGCTACAAATGATCTGAACAGCCTGCGCTGTTCAGGGGCCCGTCCAGTCGACGCGAGCGTACTCGAGGATAGGCAATTGAAGCTGCGTGTTGATAGGAAAAAGAAGCTGGATTTTTCG
>JAPULC010000018.1 GCA_027295305.1 Gammaproteobacteria bacterium | reverse complement strand
TTGGGAGCGCGGTGGTGTCCTTGGGACACCACCAAGATGAAGGCGAATTTACTTCGCCGGAGCGTGGGAAGAAAGTCACAGGGATGTGAATTTCTGAACAGAATTAAAGTTCAGGCACCTTCCCATCCGGCGGCCACGATGCAATGTCGTCTTCCAGCGGCACGTCCAGACTCTGCAGCAAGCGCGAGAAGAGACCCCAGTTGCCAATGGCCACGACGAGCTCGACCCGCTCTTCTTCGCTCTCGAGCACGTCGCATACCCGTGACCAGGTCTCGGCGCTGATCGCACCGTCGTCGAGGGTATCGTCGGTCGCCTGCAGTACCACACGGTCCGCCTCGGTGAGCGCGTCGGCATTGTGCCAATCGCGCACCGACAGGATCAGCTCGTCACTCAGGCCGAGATCCTTTGCCACGCGCCAGTGTTGGGTCCACTCGTACTCCGAACCCGTGGCCCAGCCGATGCGCATGATGATGAGTTCACGCAGTCGAGGGGCGAGCTTGTTCTCACCGAACAGCAGCGCGGCGAGCATGCCGTAAATGGCTTTCGCCACGGGCGGATGCTGCAGCAGAATCCGAAATACGCTTAGCGTCGCCATCCGCTCGGGTATCCCCACTTCCGCGGCCCTGCGTTTGGACTCGGCCACGGGCAGCTGCGTCACACGTTCACTCATCACTCTCTCCGGTCGGCCGTTGTGCTGTGATAAGGTGCCAAACTCGCGCCCGCATCACAATGGGATGACAGCATGACCCCCCGAACCGCTTTCGCCATGGTTCAGACGGAGCGGCGCAAGCTCGAGCCCCGCGACGTTGCAATTCCAGACATCGACGAGGACTCGGCGCTGCTGCGAATCGAGGCCTGCGGGATCTGTGGGAGCGATTACGAGCAGTTCGAAGGCGTGCTGAGAACACCCATGCCGGCCATTCCGGGCCACGAACCCCTGGGGATCATCGAGAAGATCGGCGATCGCGCAGCAGCCCGCTGGAAGGTGGATGTGGGAGATCGCGTTGCGGTGGAGACCATGCTCTCGTGCCGGCACTGCGAGCGCTGCCTCGGAGGCAGCTATCACCTGTGCGAGAGCCGCCGCATCTATTCCTACATTCCGTTATCCGAACCCCCTGGGCTCTGGGGCGCCTATGCGCAGTACATGTACCTGGCCCCCAATACCATTGTGCACAAGGTGGACAAGGCGCTCCCGCCGGAGATTGCCGTGATCTTCAATCCGCTGGGGGCCGGCTTCCGCTGGGCAGTGGAGCTGCCGAAAACCCGACCCGGGGATTGCGTGGTGGTATTGGGTCCAGGACAGCGAGGGCTTGCGAGTGTCATTGCATGTCGCGAAGTGGGTGCCGGCACCATCATCGTCACTGGACTCGAAGCCGACTCGCGCAAACTCGCACTTGCCCGTGAGTACGGTGCCGATCACACCATCGACGTGGACAACGAAGACGCGAAGACGCGCATTCGCGAGATCACCGCAGGGCGCGGCGCGGACGTGGTGGTCGACGTGACCTCATACGCCACGAAGCCGGTGGCCGAAGCGCTCAGCTACGTACGGCCCGGCGGCACCATCGTGCTCGCGGGGGTCAAGGGATACAAACCGGTGGAAGAGTTCATCTCGGACATCATCGTGATGAAGGAGATCACGATCCAGGGCGCCATCGGTGTCACGTCATCGGGCTATCGGGCCGCGATACGCCTGCTGGAGTCCGGCAAGATCGACTTCGAAAAGATGCACACTCACGATTTCAAGCTGGAGGAGGCAGAGCTCGCCATTCGAACGCTTGCTCGTGAGATTCCGGATGACGAATCCATCCACTCCTGTCTGATTCCCGAACATTGAACCTGAAGAGAAACTGGAGAAGCGAACAAGACGATGCGTCACGGACTGATTCTCACCGCCGCCAATATCCAGGAACAGATCCAGATGGGCCGGCGTGCCGACGCAGCCGGCTTTCATTCGGTGTGGACCACTGAGTTCTTCAATGCCCATGGCTTCGTGCGTCTAGCCGCGGTAGCCGCAGCTACGCAGAACGTGAAGCTCGGCACCGGCATTGCCTACGCGTTCATGCGCACGCCGATGCTCGCTGCAAGTGCCGCCATGGACATTGACGAGCTCTCGGGGGGGCGCATGATTCTGGGACTTGGCAGCGGCACCCGTGGGATGAACGAGCGCTGGTATTCCATGCCGTTCGAGCATCCGCCTGCGCCGAGAATGCGCGAAGCCATCGAGCTCATTCGTGCGGCTATGGCCGCCGCAAAGGGTGGCGGCTTGCGCTACGAGGGCAAGTACTACGACGTGAACATTCCGCAATACGCTCGCCCTGGTCTCGTTCGCGAAGAGATTCCGATTTATACGGCGGCGGTCAACCGCGGCATGATTCGAACGGCCGCACGCGTCGCGGACGGCCTGGTGGGTCATCCGATCTACACGCGTAAATACATGGCCGAGCGGGTCTTACCGGAGCTCGAAGGCACGCGCTGTGAGCTGACGCCTTTTCTCATAACTAGCATCTCCGACGATCCCGACCAGGCACGCAACGAGGCTCGCGCCCAGATTGCCTTTTACTACACCACACGGCTCTATCACTCGGTGCTCGAGCCCCACGGCTGGCAAGCGATCGGTGAGGAGATCGCCAACGCGTTTCGACAGGGCGACTTTGCTGCGATGTCGAGTGCGGTAACCGACGAGATGGTCGACGCCATCGCAATTGCAGGGCGCCCGGATGAGGTGCGCGATAAGCTCGAGCAATGGAAGGGCCTCACCGATCACGTATTGCTGTATTCGCCGAGTGTCGCGATGCGCGGCGGGCGCATGCAGGAGAACGTCGACGCCATCATCGACACATTCAGTCAAGCGCCCGCGGCTTGATTGCGGTAAGGCGCCCGCGGCTCGATTGCGGCGCGGCTCGATTGGGATAAAGAGGAACGTTCAATGGAAACCAACACCATCACCCCGAAGTTCGAGCAATTCAGCGAGGAAGTCGCGAAGCGCTTCATGCAGTCGAGCGGCGGAGCCGGCGGGCTCGACAAATTTCTCGGCATGAAGATCGTCGATGCCGGCCCGGGGACCATGCACGGCCAGATAGAGGTGCGCGAAGATCTCCTCACCGGGATCGGAAACATGCACGGCGGGGTGCTCTCCGCATTCTGCGATCACATGCTCGGTTGCGTCTGTTATCCCGTGATGAAGCCCAAGCAATGGGCTGCGACCACCGAGTTCAAGATCAACCTGACGGCGCCGGTGAGCAAGGGCGTGGTGGACGCTTACGCGACGATCGTCAACATGTCGCGCACGCAGGCCGTCGTGCGCATCGATCTGATGAACGAGGGACGCCTTGCGGCGGTTGCCCAGGGCAGTGTGACCATCCGCGATCCGCGCTAGTGTCCTGTAACAGCCAAAGACGCAACGCAGCCCTGGTATTCGACGCGGCCGCAGCGGCGGACCGGTCGAAACCAGCTGTTACAGGACAACGGGTTCAGAGCGCATCTTTCGTATAAGCCGCCGCCGCGAACGCGTTCAAGCCCAATTCCTCGCGCAACTCTTGGGTGGCGCCCGCGAGAAATCCATCGAGGGGAATGCCGGTTCCATCGGCAATGCGCACCATGCGCTCGAAATTGGAGACCACACCGACGGCTTCGACCACCGCATCGGTTCCCATGGATTCGATCAAAGCGTCCCTGGCAAGTGCCAACGCGGCCGCGTCATCACCCGTCATCGCGTCTGCCAAGGCAATGAGCACGTCACCGTTTTCGACGCCACTTTCCACGCTGGCATCGATCACGGAGTGGAGGTCGACCGAAATCTTCTTCGACTGACTGCTCGCCCGGAGCAGTAGTGAATGTGCGGCGGTTCAGTAGAAGCATTCCCGGATAGCTGACACCCTCGCCGCGAGCAGCTCCATCTGCGGTCGCGTGAGAACCCGTCCATCGGCATTGAGACTCGGACCGCCGGGATAGTGAGCGTCAAGCAGTTCGCGCAAGGTGTACACCGCATCGGGTACGAGACTCATGGCGCGAATGACGTTGGGCATCCGCTCGGCGCCGCCATACAGATCCGCCTCGGGCCCCACCGCCTTGTCTTCCTTGATCATCGGCACCCACGCCGCCTCCATGGCAGCCCCTGCCGGCCGATGACGATCCGGTTCCCCCGCACTTGCGACGGGCAACGGATGTGCTTGCAATCCAATTCCCTGGCAGAAGCTGTCGATGGAGACCACGGCTACGAGAATCCCGAGGATCTCGACATAGTGGGCATCGCTGAGCTCACCGGCGGTCATCTGCTCGAACCATTTGCGAGACAATCTTCCCGGATCGGTGACCACGCGGTGGATGACCTCGACCGCATCATCGGGCAAATCAGTCGCGCAATCGTGCGCACCGGGGACGGCGTTCGGCGACAGGGCAGATTTGCGCTCGCGACATAAACGGCATTCGGGCGCTGCCCGCACTTCCTCGGCGATCTTTACGCGCTCGGCACTACTCCACCACCCACCCGGACTTTCCAGGCGCCGCCAAAAGCTGGCGTGGGCCTTACCGAACACCTCGGTCACGGTATATTCGCTGCGTTCGTAGACGTTGCTCTCCATAGATGGTCTCACCCCCTGCATGACTGCGCGAGGATAGCCGTCATCTTGGTCGTGATCCACACCTCGGTATGGGATTTGAGCTGTGGGATTTCGGGAACAAGGCACCTAAGGTGTAGGTCAAACATTTACACTGCAATATGGGTCGAGAAATGCGACACGAGCCACTTTTCGCACGATTGGAGCCGCGAGTCTGGCGAAGGGTGATGCAGACTCTCTCCAAGATCGTCCTCGTCTCGATCATCTTGCCGTGTGCGGTGCACGCGTCGCCAGAGCCAACTGCGCTTGCTGAGCGCGCACTCAATGATTTCGAGCTCACGAAAGCGGCCCAATACGCGGACCAAGCCATCGAGCAGAACGGATACTCGGCTGACGCGCTCTACCTCAGGGCCAGAATCGAGATCTTGCAATATCGCTTTGACAACGCCATGGCGTTATCGCGCCAATGTATCGATGAGTTCCCCCAGGCGGCGATCTGCTTCGAGACCCTGGGTGAAGCACGCTCCTTCGCAATGGTGCGCGAAGACAAGCTGATGAGACAGGTCAAGCTTGCGAGGCGCTCCCAGGACGACTGGCTGCACGCTGTGGAGCTCGATTCGGACAACGTGCGCGCGCGCATTCAACTGATCCGATATTACCGACTGGTACCCTGGATTCTCGGCGGCAGCAAGCGCAAGGCTCGCGAACAAGCCGAAGCCATCACCAGGATCGATGCGGATCGCTCAGCCGAAGCGTACGGCATGATGAATTTCTACGAAAAGGACTGGAAGGGCGCCATCAAGCATCTCGCTGTTGCCGTCGAACAACATCCCGAAGACGGTGAGCTTCGCTACCATCTAGCCCGCGCGCGGGGAGAACGTGGCAATCTGGAACAAGCCGTGTCTGAGCTCACTGAGATCGTAGCGAGCAATCCCGAATTCTGGGAAGCCTGGTTTCACCTGGGTATCTGGTGCGTGGAAGCCGACGCCGATCACGAGACCTGCTTTTCGGCACTCGAGACTTACGTCAACGGCGCGGTCGATTCCGGTGAGAAGCGACTGGCGAACGCGTACTACGCGATGGGTAAGCTGCGCGAGCAACGTGGCGAGCTGGACCTCGCACTCGTGGCTTACGAGAATGCGCTGGTGGCCAAGCACGGTCACAACGAGTCGAGAGATGGCGCAGAGCGGCTGCGTGCAGTGCTGGGGGAGAGCTGACGATCATCGGCCGACGTCTTCAATCTTTCCATTCCCGCTCATGGTTACAACCCGAAAGAACTGGCCGCCGATGAAATACTGCTCGACGGCGCTTCCGCGGAAGCGTTTCGCGCGAATGAGCAGCTTGTTCTATGATGGCCCGCCTGCCAAGAGCATCGGCCTAACAAAACACCAACTAAGAAGGGAGGTTCCATGCCGGCTAAAGATGGCACCCTGGAAGAGCTCTACCCAGGGGTATTCCGCATCTATCCCACCAAGATCACGGATTCGAAGTACGTGAGCCTATTCGTGAAGCGACGCGGCGGAAACCTCCTCTTTCCGTGCTTTGCGAGCCACAGCAGCATCGAGGGCAGCTTCGACGACATCGAGAGCAAAGGTGGTATCGCGCTTCAGCTAATTGGGGATATGCACTTCGCAGCGCGTTACAACGACGATGTCACTACGCGCTTTGGAACCAACGCGCTGTGCAGCGAGATCGAAGCGCCGGACGTGAAGCGTAAGGTGAAGCACGTCGGGACATTCCCCTACGAGCGCCACGAGCTCGCCCCGCGCGTTGAGGTGATTCCCACGCCGGGACACAGGCCAGGTGCCGTTTCCTATCTCGTCACGCTGGGCGCACGGCGATATCTGTTCGCGGGGGATACGCTCTACCACGACGGTGAACGCTGGCGCTGCTACACCAACAAGAAACAACGGAAACAGATGATCGAGACGCTCCAGATGTTGGCAGATCTCGATTTTCACGTGCTGCTCGCGAATACGCGTGCAAACAATCCAATCTGTCATGTCGAGCTGACCGCGGCAGCGCGGCGACGTTTGATGAACGATATCGAGAACGCAACTTGACCCTCAGTTCGCCGCTCGAGGTCCGCGCGGCTCCTCCAATAACCAGAACAGCAGGTTGTCGCGAAAGACCGCGTTCTTCGTGATGCCGAGATGACTTTCCGGCAACAGCATGACGCTCCGATAGGGAATGGGCGTATCGAGGATGGGTCGCCACTGGCGACCCTCGCGTTCGTCCAGCAATACGCTGCTGCGTAGCACCGTACCGTCACCGGGCGCGCGCTCCACAACTCTGAGCGCACCATCTGCTGCCCTCACAGCAGTGCGTCTTGGCGTCGGGCTCGCATCCCCGGCAATAAGGAATAGCTCCATCCCTTCAGGGGCAGTGGCCGGCCGATCGAGCGCCGCCATGAACACGCGCGCTCGATCGAGTGAACGTCGCTGAGCTGCGAGAGCCCGCTCGCGTCGCACGGCCGCATCGTCCACTTCTGGCATCAGCATCCGCAAAACTCGGTCTTGGTCCTTTGCGGCGAGCCCCCATCCCAGGCGCTCCCATAATTCAGGATCCATGAGATCCTCGAGCGGCTCTGCATCCTCGTCATCCCAGACGGCGACACCGTGACGCGCGCGCGGCAATATCTGATAGGACGAAGGAAATGTTCCGAGAATGGCAGGTTCGAAATATGGGAGCGTCGGCCCGATCTTACGACCCTCCACGAGCGCATGCAGGGCGTTCAAAGAACCCGCGTTGGGAGGCGCGATCAGGATCACCCGCCCGACCATCTCCGCGCCGGCCCAATTGAGCTCCGGCAAAGAGCCATCCCTCGGAAGATCCTGATCACCGTAGCGAAGGAAATAACGCGTGATCAGTCCACCCATTGAGTGCGCCACGATATCGAACTTCACATCTGGATTGTCGATACCGAAGCGCTCTCTGTATTCGGCACGCACGTAAGCGCGCTTCTCCTCGAGAAACGCATGAAGACGCGCAGCGTTCTCCACATTATCCCGTCGCCAGTCGTAGGCGAACTGAAAACACGTGAAGTGATCGTCGCCGTAATCTACCTCGCCGCCCGTGCCGAGAGATTCGTCACGATATCCACCCGCACCGAGGGTCGAGAGAATGCGGGCATAGACCTCTAGCTGTAATGGCAACCCCACCAGGCGAATCGTGATGCGCTCCAGAACCCCAACCGGCTCTACATCGTCCGAAGGTGGCGGCTCGAGCGGCAGCGCCATCAGTCGCGCGCCTTCGGGCTCTTCCGGATCCACCGAGTGGGCATCGAACGCGCCCCAGACCACTGTGCCGCTCAAGCGATCGCGTAGACTCGAGCCCATCACGCCTGGAATCACCACGATCGGATTTCGATCGGGCGCGTGATAGCTCGCCGCTTCGTTGTAGATGAGGCCGAGCTGCGCCTGACGCGGGCTGATGCAACCCGAAAGCAGCGCAACTGCGAGCACGCAGAAAGTTCTCAACATACGCAGTTCGTCTTGTTGTTTCGTTGGTGTCCGGAATTGCCTCCCTGGCAATTTCCTCTCGCTCTCCTCGCGCATTATTGAGGAGTTGCTCACGCGTTCTTGCTGCAAGAGTTGCTGCAAGAGCTGGCTGCGGTTGAGACGCATGAGAGTGCTTACGCCTCTACTGACACTCCGCTTCCGAGCAGGAGCTCAGGCGGCGGAAATACTCGGCCACGTCGCTGCGATCGCTCTCTTCGTCACGCTCGGTGGTATAGCGCGCCCCCAAGTCCCCACTGCCCTGACGCTCCGCGTTGCGAAGCGTCAGCTCGAGGTTCTCCAATCCCTGGCGTAGCTCGCGATGAAGCGCCTCTAGCTCATTGGGATTAAGTCGAAGACCCACACGCCCCAAGCGCGACAGCTCGCGTATGCGCTCGAGCTCGTCGAATCGAACTTCGTCCGAGCTCAGCTCCTGGCCAAGCTCGGTCAAACCGTCGGTGACGACGACGAGACCTGCCCGCAATTGCTCGTCGAGCGTTCGCGAATCGGCCCCTCGCGCACCGTTCCATCGATCGAGCTCCTGTCGAAGTTGCTCGACGCCGGCGAGCAAGTCCGGACGCGACGCTTCGCCTCCCTCCTGCGCCGATCCCAACGCTTCCGCCCGGCGCAGCTGCCCGCGAATCTCGTCGAGATTCCGCCGCACCCTATCCTCCGTGCTCCCAACGAACAACGCCGCTCCGCCGAGAATCGCGTCCTCTGCCACGGCGAGCTGTTCCTGGAGTCTCGAGTCGCGAATCATATTCATCGCCTCGGCCAACGCCCTGGCAACTCGGGGGCTGCGTGCCTCGAAATCCTCGGCGGCTTCCTGTATCGCGCGCTCGAGGTCCTCTACCGCAGCGCGCATCTCGCGCTTTTTGAGCGCCAGCTCCACCTCCTCGTCGGGGTCCAGACCACTTGCCATGTAGTCGCCATTCTTGGCCGCCTCCAGGGCATCTTCCAATGCCTTCTCGAGGCGCGCCGCCACGTCACGTTGCTGCGCGTAGAGTCGATCCGCGCGCTCTGCAAGATCCGACAACGTCGAGCGGCTCGTCTCACGCTGCTCCTCGGACAACGCCTGAGTGGCGCGCGCAAGCGCACGAGCCGCTTGCTCCATCGCGCCTTGGGCTTGCTCACCATCGGCCGAACGTGAGGCCTGATCGATGGCATTCACGGCAGACTCGAGATCGCGCAATGCACGGTCGAGCGAACCGGAGCGCCTCTCCATCTGCTCGAGACGGCGACGTAGCTCGTCGGCATCGCGTCTCAGCATCTCCTGCTGCCACCGCGACGCGAGTCCCTGCTCCTGCTCGGTGCGCATCTGATTGCGCAGTCGCTCTTCACGCCGTGCGAGCTCCTCGAGCTCCTGTAGCGCCCGGTCGAGCTCTTCATCGGACCCCATGGCCAAAGCGTCCTGTCCCATCTCGTACTGATTGCGCTCGGGATCCATCTCCAGCTCGAAGAGCTCGGCCAGATCCTGGTTCATGCGTCCGCTCGCACCGCCGCGTGAACTCTCGCGCGAGACCGAGACATCGCGCAAGCTCGATTCGGCGCGCAACAGATATTGCAATGCCGATTGCTCAGGCGGCACGGCTTCGCTCAGCGCTACCTTCTCGAGCTGCTCTGCCGCGGGCACCATGGCTTGCGTTGCGAGCTCGATGTTCTCGATGAAACCACGCATCTCCTGATCGAGATCCAACATGCGACCTCTGGAGCGCTCCACGAGTGTCAACGCCTGCTGACGCAACGTGAGCTGCAACTGCGAGAGCATCCGGGCCCGGTCCCCTATTTCCGTCTCGCTGCGCTCGGCATCGCGACCACGATCGCGATCGCGGATCAGATTCCAGGTGGCGGTGAGAATCTCGCGCTGGCGATCGGATACGTCGAAGCTGTTCCCGCCCTGGCCACCCGCCCCCATGGCGCCCAAACCCTCCGTGTAGCGCCGGTCGTACGGTTGCACCTCGATGAAGAACAGATCCGACTCGACGCTGCGTTCATGGTCACGCGCCACCGCGTAGTAGGAGATCAGATCGCCGGGTATCAGCGCCGCTCCCTCCTGGCGCATATCTTCCAGATAGAAGACGTGCTCCAGTTCTACGCGCGATGGATTGTCGGCCACATCCAGGACCACGCTTTTCCAGTCCACGCCATTCATGGAGTAGCGAAGCTCGACCGACTCGATACCGAAGTCGTCGAACGCGCGCACCCGTGTGGTCACCTCTTCGATGGGGCTCGCGTGCCAATCGTACCCGGGCCACGCAAGCTCGATGTCCGGCGCGCTATCGGACAATGCGACAATGTCGAATTCCGGAGTCAGCCGCACCGTTTCTCCGTCGTGCAGCGCTGCGACGAAATAGCGCCCGTCGGCTTTCACACGTAGCCGCGCGCGCGCCGTCCGTCCATCCGGCGTGACATCCAACGATTCGCCGTCGACGACGAGCGCACCTTCAAGGAGCGGCTGATCCGTGACGATCTCGAGAACCACGTCGGTACCCTTGACCGCACGAATATCGCCGCCGTGCATCACCTCTCGCGGCTCACGTCCCGTCCACTCCGGATAGTGATAAATCAGTCCGATCCGCTCGACGCGAGGCATGTCGACGACGTCGATGGTGAAGCCGTCGCTGCGCAACCCACCCGAGGTAGTCGAAACGAAATATTCGATGGGTTCGCGAACGGCAACGAACGTAAACGCGTATTGCTCACCGGTTCGAGTGAGGCGCATGCGAGCGCGTTCCCACTCCCCCGTATCTCCGAAGCGGGCGTGCATCTGCAATCCATCGCCGCTGAATCCCTGCGGTGCAGCGCGCACTGTGAGGTCCCCTCCGCGTGGAATCAGTGCGTGCCCAGGTTCTACGACGATGGATGGTAGGAACGCATCGTCCAACAGCCAACCCAACCACAGTCGCTGCGCGCCTTGTTTCCACGTGATGGGTGCCGCCAGCACGAGCCACAGGAGCACCCCCATGCACCCGATTGTCGCCATTGTCGGCAGCGCGATGCGCGACGGGGCGACGGCTGCAACTGCCGTGTGGCGCTCCAGCATCGGAGCAGTGTCCGCTGCGAGCAGTTCGAGCATCGGATTCCCGCCCCGCTCACGGTTATCTGCGTAGGTGCTGATACGTCCTTCGAATTCCGGAATCGCAACTTCGATCTCGCGCGACGTCCGGCGCAAACTCAACCCACGCATCGGCCAGAAGCCGAGTAGCAACGCAACGACGAGTGCAATCAGAAGAAGCACCTGCACAACCCCGAGCGCGAGCGGAGAGAGCAGCCAGTGGGTGATGAGATAGGTGCCGAGCAGCGTCGAACCGAGGGCGGCACCCGCCACGATCGCCGATCCGCGTGCGAGGAGGACTGCGCGCAACCGCGAAGTGCAGCGCTCCAGATAAGCGTCGAGTCTCTCAAATACCGTCAAAGACGATCTCCATCGCGTGTGAATACACTACCATCTTTCACGCCGTTACCCTGTGGCTGAGAAGCCAATTCCCCGCCGACGATTCCGCAATCAGGAGAACCAACAGCAACGCCATGAACCACGGCCAGAGCGCCCGCTGCGCCTCCTCCTCGATCAGCTCACCAGGCTTCGAGCGCGTGGCCCGAGGCGACGACGATTGCCAGCGCTCGATCAAAGCATCCTCCATGCCGCGCGGATCGGATTCTCTGAGATCAGAATTCACAGCGATGAGTCGCCGCTGACCGGCAATCTTCATCTCGTAGAATCCCACTTGCTCCAGAATTACGTCCGCCACGCCTAGGGTTTCCGCGAGCGATAGCACTTTCTCGCCGTCTGGATCGAAGAGCTGGACTCCGGCGCTCGATACATTGAAGGGTGCGCCGACCACGCGCTCCTCGAGGGCCGTTCTTCGAAGTCCCGAGAGATAACGGATCGCTCCAAGTATCCATGGGATGAATTCCGGTTCCATGCTCAGATTGCTCCACTCACGATCGAGTGCCGACGTGAATATCAGCACCCGGCCCAGCCCGAATTCGTGCTCGACCAACAGCGGCATGCCACCCTCCAGACGAATCAGCACGCGGTCGCCATCCTGAAGCTCGATGGCAAGGTGATCGTAGAAGCTCACACCCTCCCACTGAAGCACGCCGGCGGACACGGGATGAGAGTCATCCGCCTCGGCCACGCTCTCGAAGTCCCGGGCGCCGAAGGTCGGTGGACGGCGCAGAACATGGCCAGTGAGCGGCACACGTGCGTTGCGTTTCGCCTCGTCACCCAAAAATATCAGCGCGGCGCCTCCCGCGTCGACGTAGCGCGCGAGTTGACGCGTGAGGGCAGCGGAAAGCACCGATGGGTCCGACAACACGACCAGCGGGAAATCCTCGAACCGCAGCTCATTCCAATCGTCAGGTGCCGCTTGCTGCGCTCTGAACCCGAGCGCCGGGCTCGCAGCCAGCGCCGATTGCAGATACATCGCATCCTGCCCCGATGACGCGTTCGTCATCACGAGCACGCGTTCGGCGGGACGATTGGCGATGACCGCCCGTCGGTGATCATCGGCCGACAGTGAGTCGGCCGATTCGAATCTCACCTCGACACGGCTGTCGCCGCGGGGGGCCTCAATACCAACGAACTCGTGTGCCGCGCGCCCAGCTGCCGGGACGTACAGCTGCGCACTACGGACACGTTCGCCGTCCAATCGAAGCTCGAGACCTCTTTCGCTCCCGGCGGCGGCGAAGCTCTTGACCACGACCTCGATGCCACCTCTGCGCGCACCGGCGGATGTCCGAATCTGTTCGATGGCCCAGTTGTCTTCCACCTTCGACGGAGCGACATCATGAAGTGTGAACGCAACGCCTTCGCCGGCCGGTAGCTCTCCGAAGCGAGCGGCGCCGCCCGATGCCTGAAAATCGGATACGAGATGAAGGTGCAGCGACGCGTTCGACTCGGATACGGCTCGCGCGATGCTCGCAACCCGACGCAACAACCCTGCGAAGACCAGGCGCCCCTCCCCTGGAGTAGTACGCGCGAGTGCGCTTGCGATATCCACGGTATTGCGTCCCGGCGCCACGAGCACCTCGAGGCGATCCCCTGCACTGACGAGCATCACCTCATCGCCCAGCTCGATATCCGAGAGCACGTCATCAACTCGCGCTCGCGCCCGCTGCCAGCGGTCGCCGAGCCCCATCGACATCGACGCATCGATCACCACCACTTGCAACGTGGTTCCCTCGACGCTCGGCTGCATGACGTTCGACTCCACCAGGGGTTGTGCAAATGCCATCACCGCCACGCAGATCGCGAGCAGCTTCATGAGCAGAATCCATGGATGCCGAAGCTGCCTGCGCACCAATCGTTGCTCGTTCCCCGGGCGCATGAACATCAGCGAGCTGAAACGCCGCCGTGGCGCACGCTGGTGCGCAAGGCGATGCAACCAGAACGGCAACGCGAGAAGCGCGAGTCCAAGCAGAAAAACGGGTGCGACGAGGCTCATCAGAAATGGCGCTGCCGAAACAGCAGATAACGCCTCAGCGCCGGGTCCAATGGATCGCTGGTACGCAACACCAGATGGTCGATGCCAAGCTGCGAGGCCGTGCGTTTGAGCTCGTTCATATGTGCTTCGATACGCTCGCGGTACTCGCCCCTTGCGTAATGTGGATCCACCTCCATGACCGCTCCGGATTCGAGATCCTCGAGCAACGTCGACTCGATCAGATCGAGCCCGAGTTCCTCGGGATCCATGACCTGAAACAGCACCACGTCCTGCCCGCGGGCCGCCAGCGGTTTCACGCTGCGCAGAAGACTCGCCGGGTCGCAGTAGAAGTCCGATACCACCATCACCATGCCGCGCCGACCGACCAGCTCGCGAAAGCGCTGAAACGGCAGATCCATGTCCGTTCCAGCGCGCGCTTCGACAGACTCGAGCACGTGAAGCAAGCCGGCAAGCTGACCGGTTCGGCTCGAGGGCGCACGATACTCACGCAATGCCTCATCGAACACGAGGAGTCCCACCGCATCGTGCTGTCGCGCTGCGAGATACGCGATGGACGCCACCAGAAGCTTCGCGTAATCGAGCTTCGACAGCTCGGCGGAACCGAAATCCATCGAGCTACTGGCGTCCAACAGAATCATGAGGTGCGTGTTGGTCTCGCCCAGGAAGCGTTTGACATAGGTTCTATCGGTGCGCGCATACACGTTCCAATCGATGAAGCGCGGATCATCCCCCACCTCGTACGGTCTATATTCGGCAAATTCCTGACTGAAGCCGAAGAAGGGTGAACGATGTAGTCCTACCAGAAAACCTTCGACGACTGTGCGCGCCACCAGCGAAAGATTGCCCAAC
>JAPULC010000179.1 GCA_027295305.1 Gammaproteobacteria bacterium | reverse complement strand
GGCAACCATCGATGAACAGGTCGACGACGCGGTGCCCCCTGCGCCCGATGATGATGGTCTCGACAGTGCCCCAGAGGCAGCAGAGGGAACCGCGGTCGATGACGAAGCGGCCGCTGTTGCGCCCGCCGCCATGGACGATCTCGTGCCTGACGACGTCCCTCAGCAAGACGGCGCCCTCGACAATATTCTCGATATCTCGGTTACCCTCGCCGTCGAGATTGGCAGTACGCTGATTCCAATTCGAAATCTCCTTCAATTTAATCGGGGTTCGGTCGTCGAACTCGATCGGCTGGCTGGCGAACCGCTGGACGTGCTCGTCAACGGTACGCTCATTGCCCACGGCGAGGTCGTGGTGGTCAACGAGAAGTTCGGTATCCGCTTGACGGACGTCGTAAGCGCACGGGAACGCGTGCGCAAACTCCAGTGACCGGCGATCGTTGTGTGCGCAACCTCACGGCTTAAAGCGGCCCGCTCCTGGCCGCTCATGATTGCCACTACGCAAGCGTCGCCATGCGCGTGGGCTGATGGCGGCATTCGGCTGGGGTCCGATCAGGCGCTGCAGGTTTTGGCGGGGCTCGCGATCGTCCTAGCGCTGATCGCCGCCGTCGCCTGGCTGACCCGGCGCCTGCATCGCCTGAGGTCGCCGGGCAGCGGCCATATTCGCATCATCGAAGGTTTGTCGCTCGGCGCGCGCGAAAAGCTATTACTGATCCAGGTCGACGACCGCCGCGTACTGATCGGGATGTGCCCCGGCCGCATCGCGACCTTGCACGCGTTTCCCGCCGATGAACAGACATTGAATTTCGGGCAAACGCTGGCCGGAGTCGAGCGCGGCGATACGGACGCGGCCGCATGACGCGAACCATCGTTTTGATCCTGTGTCTCAGCCTGCCCGGGCTCGTCGCGGCGCAAGGTGGATTCGACGCGCTATCCGTGACGACCAACGGGGACGGCTCGCAGACCTACACGCTGACTCTGCAGGTCCTCATTCTGATGACCGCCTTGACACTGCTGCCGGCGATCGTTCTCGCCATGACTTCGTTCACGCGCATCATCATCGTGCTTGCGATCCTGCGCCAGGCGCTGGGCACGGCGCAAACGCCGTCCAACCAGGTACTCCTCGGCCTCGCCATGTTCATGACCTTCTTCATCATGGCGCCGGTGCTCGACCAGGTGCATCGCGACGCGGTGACTCCGTACCTGGAGGACGAACTCAAAGTCGGCGAGGCGCTTGCTCGCGCAGCAGTACCTGTTCGGAATTTCATGACCGAACAAACACGTGAATCCGATCTGGCGCTCTTTGCCGAACTGGCCGGCGACGAACCCTACCAGGGCCCGGACGACGTGCCGTTCTCGGTGCTCGCGCCGTCCTTCATCACGAGTGAACTCAAGACGGCGTTTCAAATTGGATTCTTGATCTTTCTTCCTTTTCTCATCATCGACCTGGTGGTCGCCAGCGTGCTGATGTCGATGGGCATGATGATGCTCTCGCCGCTGATCATCTCACTGCCGTTTAAGATCATGCTGTTCGTGCTGGTCGACGGCTGGGCCTTGATCGTGGGCATGCTCGCAGCGAGTTTCTATGCATGACGCCTGAAACCGTCATCACCGTCGGTCACCGGGCGCTCGAGCTGACGATCGTCCTCATGGGGTTGCTGCTCGGTCCGGCACTCGCAGTCGGCCTTTTGATCAGCTTGTTTCAGGCGGCCACCCAGATCAACGAGATGACACTGAGCTTTATCCCCAAGCTCCTGGTCACGGTCGGCGTACTGATGTTCGGCGGCCCTTTCATCATAAAGGTGTTGACCGATTACACGGTTAGGCTCTACCAGTCGATCCCGGGGCTCATCGGATGATGGCAAAGGAGCGGGGAGCTTGATCGCCGTCACAGAAGCCACCGTGTTGGAACTGCTCGCAAGCTGGATGTGGCCGTTCATGCGCATCGCCGGATTCGCCATGACCGCGCCCGTCATTGGCACGCGCGCGGTGCCTATGCGCATACGACTGATCTTCGCGCTATCGTTGACCGGCGTGCTGGCGCCGGTGGTCGCGCCCACCGCAGGGATCGATCCGCTGGCCGCGGAAGGCCTGTTGACCGGCGCGCACCAGATCGTCGTCGGTGCCACCATCGGGCTCGTCATGCGCCTGCTGTTCTTCGTGTTTGAATTTGCGGGCCAGGTCGTGGCGCAGCAAATGGGCCTCGGCTTTGCCTCGCTGATCGATCCGCAGACCGGCGCGCAGGTCCCGGTGCTCGCCCAGTTTTATATCATTCTGGCGACCCTGCTCTTCTTCGTGATGGACGCACATTTGGCGCTGATCGCCCTGCTGGCCGAGAGCTTCGAGGTACTGCCGATTGGGCCGGCCGGGATCACCCAGGCCGGCGCGGGGATCGTCATCGAGTGGTCGGCTGATCTGATCGCGACTTCACTGCTGCTCGGGCTCCCGATTCTGGTCGCACTGCTGGCGATCAATTTCGGACTCGGGGTCATGGCCCGCGCTGCACCGCAGCTCAATATCTTCGCCGTAGGTTTCCCCGTCATGATCTTTTTTGGGGTGATACTCGTCTTCCTTTCGCTCGATTCACTGCCCGTAGTAGCGCGTTCATTGTTCGTTTCGGCGCTCGAGACTATCCGCCTGGTACTGGCAGCACCGTGACATGGCAGAGAACCAGGACAGCCAGGAACGCACCGAGCAACCGACACCGAAACGGTTGGAGGATGCCCGCAAGAAGGGGCAGATCGCCCGCTCGCGAGAACTCTCGACCATGTTCATTCTGCTGGGTGGCGCGCTCGCACTTTTTTTCAGCGGCGGACACCTCCTGACCGGCTTGAGCGACATCATGACCGGAAGCTTTCAGTTGTCGCACGAGGAAGTCTTCGCGCCGCACCTGCTGCCGACGCGCCTGGTCGAACTGATCCTGACCGCATTGATCGCGATTGGGCCGCTGCTGGCAATGGCGGCGGCGGTTTCACTCACCGCGCCGCTGGCTCTCGGCGGGTGGACCCTGAGCGCAGAGGCCATGCAGCCTAAATTCGAGCGCCTCGATCCGATCAAGGGATTGAAGAGGGTGTTCGGGCCCAAAGGATTGATGGAAGGCATCAAGGCATTTGCCAAATTCGTTCTGATTCTCGGTTTCGCGGTGCTCGTACTCTACGTGAAACGGGATGCCATTCTTGGCCTCAGTCGCGGCGACGTGTCTTCGAGCCTGGCGGCGGGCGCGCAGATCCTGTTTATGACTTTCGTGATCGTCAGCTCCGCAACCATCTTCATTGCGCTCGTCGACGTGCCGTTTCAATTGTGGCAGCACAACAAACAGATGCGCATGTCGCGCCAGCAGCTCAAGGACGAATTAAAGGAAACGGATGGCGCGCCGGAACTCAAGGCGCGGGTGCGCGCTCTCCAGCAGGAAATCGCACGCCGCCGCATGATGGAAGACGTGCCGAACGCCGATGTGGTGGTGACCAACCCGGAGCATTTCGCGGTGGCGCTCAAATTCGATGTCGATTCCATGCGCGCGCCTGTCGTTGTCGCCAAGGGGGTGGAAGAAGTCGCGCAGAACATTCGCGACATTGCGCAGGCACACGATGTGACCATCATGTCGGCTCCACCGCTCGCGCGAGCGCTCTATCACACGACGAAGATCAATCGCGAGATCCCTGCGGGGCTCTACCTGGCCGTCGCCAGGGTGCTCGCCTACGTGTTTCAGCTCCGTGCCGGTGTCGTGGATCGGTCCTTACCCGAGGATCTGCCGATCCCGGCGGACTTTGAATACTAAACGGCAGCGACATGGCCACCACCCTTGTGAACAACGGACCGGTAATCAATTTGCTGAGCAATATTCAGCGCTGGGGTGTCGGTGCGCCGCTCCTGCTGATGGCCATGCTGGCCATGATGGTGATCCCGCTGCCGCCGTTTCTGCTGGACATCTTGTTCACTTTCAATATCTCGCTCGCGCTGGTGGTGCTGCTGGCTGGCCTCTACAGCAAGCGGCCGCTCGATTTCGCTGTGTTCCCGACCCTGCTCCTGATCGCCACCTTGTTGCGCCTGTCGCTCAACGTCGCCTCGACGCGGGTCGTCCTGCTGCACGGCCACAC
>JAPULC010000178.1 GCA_027295305.1 Gammaproteobacteria bacterium | reverse complement strand
TAGGAATGTGTAAGGGGCAAGGGACCACAGATCTGTCGATTTCCGGAAATTCGCCGAGGGCGTTTTCGGCCGTAGTGCGTGAATCCCGTGGGATTTCCCCCGAAAATGGGCCTTATGAGATTGGTATGCTGCTCGGTGTTGATGGGGTTGGAAACCCGCTTATAGATGATGAACATCACGAAGATCGGTTCTCGATGAGAACCGGCGATCGTCGTTGAGATATTTCGGCAAGAGTCTTGTGTAGTCGATCGGAGCATCACCGGTCACTACACCTTTCACCCACTCTTTTTCATCGGCTCAGGTCGACGTTGGTGCGTCGAGCTCGGTTATCTTATCCGTGCGCTGAAAAAGCGAAGGCCCGGGGTCGATCTTTAGCCAGAACCCCCCGGGCCTTCCGGGATCGCGGTGCCCAGAAGGGACCGCTCCACCTGCCTTTATGCCGCGATTCCCAGGCGTTTGTCCAGGGGGGATCGCAGTGCTCGAGGACGACTTTCGGCTGTTCAACTGCCAACGGTGTGGTCAGCAAGTGCGGATCTGCCGGCGCTGCGACTACGGCAACATCTACTGCCCCGGGGAGTGCTCTGCGCAGCGGCGCCGTGAGTCGCTTCGCCGCGCCGGGGCCCGCTACCAACGCACGCGTCGCGGCGCCAGGTTCCATGCCACGCGTCAACACGCCTGGCGTCAGCGCCAAAAGCAAAAAGTGACGCATCACGGATTCCTTCGTGCTGCCACTCCTGCCATGGTCGCTGTCGCAATCCAACACGCCCCACCGGAGGGATGCGATGGCCACCTGGCAAGTCCTCCTCGAGCCCCTGCCTCAGGGAGCGCGGCTACTGGTGCGCAGCCCCGAAGGCGACGACCTGCTCAAAGCGCACCTGCCGGACTATCCCGACCACCCCAGAGCGCTTCTGACCCTGCTCGAGGGGCTGGCGCTGTGGTGCGGGGCGCCCCTCACCGTTGCGATTTCTGCCAACGTCCCCTCGAGCCATTCGCTCGGCTTGGGCCCGTTCAGCGACGACCCCGATCAGTGGCCCGAAGAGAGCGCGCTGGTGCACTTCGAGTTTGTTCTCCCCTCGCGCCGGGGCCGGCGCCTTCGCGGTCTCGGTGACTTCGCCAGCTTACGCCGCTTGGGGCTGTACCGATGATCCCCCGCGAACTCGAAGCGCAGATCTTGTGTCTGTACCATGCCGAGCATTGGCGTATCGGCACCATCGCCTCCCAGCTCCACGTGCATCACTCCACCGTGCGCCGGGTGCTGGCTCAGGCCGGTATTGCCGCCGGACGTCAATCGCTTCGCCCCTCGATCGCCGATCCCTATATCCCCTTCATCGTCGAAACGCTGGAGAAGTATCCGCGGCTCACCGCCAGCCGCCTCTACGAGATGGTGCGTGCCCGCGGCTATCCCGGCGCCCCCGATCACTTCCGCTCCATCGTTGCGCGCTTGCGTCCCCGCCCGCCGGCCGAAGCGTATCTTCGCCTGCGCACGCTCCCCGGCGAGCAGGCCCAAGTCGACTGGGCGCACTTCGGCAAGTTGCCGATCGGCCGTGCCTCACGCCCGCTGATGGGCTTCGTGATGGTGTTGAGCTACTCGCGCCATCTCTTCCTGCGCTTCTACCTCAACGCCGCCATGGCCAACTTCCTGCGTGGCCACGTCGAGGCGTTCAGCTATTTTGGCGCCGCCGCCAGGACGCTGCTCTACGATAATCTTCGCTCCGTGGTGCTCGAGCGCCGCGGCGATGCCATCCGCTTCAACCCCACGCTCCTCGAGCTCGCCGCTCACTACCGCTTCCAGCCGCGTCCCGTGGCGCCAGCGCGGGGAAACGAGAAAGGACGCGTGGAGCGCGCCATCCGCTTCGTCCGCGACCGCTTCTTTGCCGCACGCTCATTCCGCGACCTCGATGACCTCAACGCCCAGGCTATCGCCTGGTGCCAAGAGACCGCCGCCGAACGCCCCTGCCCCGAGGACCGTGACCGCACCGTGCGCGAGGTCTTCGAGGAGGAGAAACCCCATCTACTCCCGCTACCCGACAATCCGTTCCCTACCGAGGAACGCGTCGAGGTCACGGTGCGAAAAACGCCCTACGTGCGCTTCGACAAAAACGACTACTCCGTCCCCCACGACCGCGTGCAACGCACCCTCGTCGTGCTGGCCACGCTGCACACCGTGCGCATCTTCGATGGCCGCGAGCTCATCGCCTCTCACACCCGTTCCTTCGACCGAGCACAGCAAATCGAGAACCTCGACCACATTGCCGCCCTCGTCGAGCACAAGCGCGCCGCCCGCGGCCATCGCGCCATCGACCGCCTCCACCACGCCGCACCGTCTGCCAAGGCGCTGTTCGTGCGCGCCGCCGAGCGTGGCCATCACCTCGGCGTCCTCACCCGCGGCCTCACCCGGCTGCTCGACACCCACGGTGCCGGCGCGCTCGAGCAAGCCATCCGCGATGCCCTCGACCAGGACGCCCCCCACCTCGGGGCGGTGCGACAGCTCCTCGACCACCGCCGCCACGCCCGTGGACAGCCACCCCCGCTGCCGGTCCATCTCCCCGATGACCCCCGCGTGCGCGACCTCCACGTGCGCCCCCACGACCTCGCCGACTACGAGGTGCTCCAACACCATGACGACGACACCGACGAAGACAACTCCTGACCTCGCCGCCCTGCGCGAGCGCCTGCGCCGTCTCGCCCTCTATGGGCTCCTCGCCCAAGGCGACGCCGTCCTGTGCGAACCCTGGGTCGAGCGACTTATCGACATCGAAGAAATCGAGCGCGCGCAGCGTAGCCTCAAACGCCGTCTCGACAACGCCCGCCTCGGTGCCTTCAAGCCCATGGCCGACTTCGCCTGGGACTGGCCCACCGACATCGACCGACCCCTGCTCGAGGAGCTGTTCACCCTGGAGTTCCTCAACGAGGCTGCCAACGTCGTCCTCGTCGGTCCCAACGGGCTCGGCAAAACCATGATCGCGAAAAACCTCACCCATCAAGCCGTCCTGCGCGGTCACACCGCCCGCGTCACCACCGCCTCCGACATGCTTCACGACCTCGCCGCGCAGGACTCCGACGCCTCGCTTGCGCGGCGTCTTCGCCGCTACACCCACCCCGCTGTGCTTTGCATCGACGAAATCGGTTACCTCGCCTACGACACCCGCTATGCCGACTTGCTCTTCGAGGTCGTCACCCGCCGATATCAGCAGCGCTCCGTGATCCTCACCACTAATAGAGCATTCGGTGACTGGAACGAGGTTTTCCCTAACGCCGCCTGCGTCGTCACCCTTATCGACCGCCTCGTGCACCGGGCCGAAATCGTCACGCTCGCCGGCGAGAGCTACCGACTCAAAGAGGCTAAGGAACGAGCCGAGCAGAAAGCCAAGAAACGCATCGCGCGGCGCAGGACTAAAAAGCCGGAATGAATCCGCTACCGCTCGGCAATCACTTCCCTCGTCGTCTGCCGAACTTCTTCACCGAATACCGGCGGTTTTAGATCCCCGTTAACATCGGCTGCGCTTAAGCAGTCTCTATGGACTCGAATGGCACTTTTCGCCCCGCTTGCTTTCTTTTTTCCGAAAACCGCCGAATGGATTGCTGCTCGGCAAGTGGAGTTAGGAATGACCGGACTTTGGGGTATGCCGGCATGGTTTGTGGGGGGCTGGTTAGCGACGGCGGTGATTGCGCTCTTGTTTCTTCATCATGCCGTTAAGCTGCACCGGCAAATCAGGGGGACTAGGACCGAATTGTCAAAACTTAGGGCTGAAGGGGTAAAGCTTCGAAACAGTGGCGTGCCAGCATTTCAAGATTACCGAGAATGGGAAAAATGGAGCGATAGCGTTAACGATTGGCGGGAGCGAGTTATTGCGGAAATTAGAAATATCAACGAAGCGGATGCTGAATGGTTTTCTGTTCTAGATGTTATCCCCCCGCCGAGACTAGCGTGTTCTGTCTCAAGTCCTCCCCAACAGTGGGAGAAGGATCGTCTTGACGCGTATCGGTTTCATGATTATCGGGTAAGACTATTGGGCGAGATGATACGAGACCTTTGGAGAAGCTAATGTCAACCGGGAAATATCTAAGCCTGCCAGAAGCCCAGAAAGGAGGGCGAATTGACCAATTCGCCAAGGAGCATCCTTCCACGGGCGATAGAAACGCTTTTGATGATTTGCTTGATGCCATGGCTAAAAAGCCGCCAGTAACTCGTCCATCATCGAAACGCCGTGATTCTGGCGACGATTAAAACGGTACTCGAATTCCACAAGATATTTCATCATGTGCTTACGTGTATTAGTTGGCACTCGGCCTTACAGACAGTG